>NZ_JBXAGC010000004.1:0-189007 GCF_058793725.1 Acidovorax sp. GW835-FHT14B10 | reverse complement strand
GGTCTACCCAGACCACCCCCGCGCCAGTGCTAGCTTTGCGTACCGTCACTTATTGCACTGAAAACGAGGAGACCCCGGTTGTGAAGGATTTGATGCAGCAGTACCCCAGCGAAGTGCGGCTGGTCATTCGCTATGCACCTTTCCACCAGGGCTCGGAGCAGGTGGTCAAGTTGCTGGAATCGGCGCGGCAGCAGGACAAGTACCAAGCCGTTCTGGAGGCGGTGCTGGCCGCGCAGCCACAGTGGGCGGACCATGGAAACCCCAACCTGGAGTTGGCCTACAAGGCGGCTGAGCAGGCGGGACTGGACATGCTACGGGCACGGGCGGACATGGCAGCACCTACGCTGGACGCCGTGCTGCAGCAGGACGTGCAAGACCTGACCGCCCTCAAAGTGGAGAAGACCCCCACCTTCTTCGTCAACGGGCGTGCACTGCCCAGCTTTGGCCACAAGCAGCTGGCTGAACTGGTGGCGCAAGAGGTTTCCAACTCCAAAAAATGAACGCGGACCATTGAGTAGAGGCGCCGCACAGCCGCTTCAATGGCAGGACTGCGCGCGCCCATCTGGCGGGCCCGGCCGCCGGGGCATGCCGGCGAACCGCACTACCCGAGTGGGCCCAGCGCGCGCACTGGCGCATGCTTAGTGGGAATGTGCATGCTCTTTCGTTTCTGAGCGGCTTGGCTTGGTGGCTGGCTCCACCTGTGTACCGCGAAGCAGACGCAGGCCGTTGGCCACCACCAGCAAGCTCGCTCCCATGTCCGCGAAGACAGCCATCCACATGGTTGCGGTGCCGACTACCGCCATCACCAGGAACACGCTCTTGATGCCCAACGCCAAGGTGATGTTCTGCCAGAGTATCGCGTGGGTGCGCTTGGACAGCCGCACAGTCTCCGCGACGCGCTCCAGGTTGTCATTCATGATGACCACGTCGGCTGCTTCCATGGCGGTGTCGGTGCCTGCGCCACCCATCGCAAAGCCGATATCGGCTTGGGCCAATGCCGGTGCATCGTTGATGCCATCGCCTGTCATGCCGGTGGCGCCGTAGCGCTTTTGCATCTCTTTGATGGCATCGAGCTTGGCTTCGGGCAGCAAATCACCGCGAGCGTCGTCGATGCCGGCCTGCGCCGCGATCGCCTTGGCCGTGGCTGTGTTGTCCCCGGTCAGCATGACCGAGGTCACCCCCAGCGCCTTGAGATCGACAATGGCCTGCTTGGAGGTCTCCCGGATCGTGTCAGCCACGGCAAACAGGGCCAGGACGCGGGATTCGTCTGCCAGGAGCGTCACCGTGCGGCCTTGCTTTTCGTGAATGGCCAGCTCCGCCTCCAAGTCCGGGGTGCACAGTCCTTGCTCATGGATCAGCCGGTGATTGCCCAGCACCAGGCGCAACCCGTTGACCACGCCCTCGACACCGCGCCCGGGCAAGGCCTTGAAGTTCTCGGCCTCCGGTCCTCGGACTTCCAGACCCTGGACGATTGCTTTGGAAACTGGGTGATCGGACCTGCCGGCCAGGCTGGCGGCCATCTGCTGGGTAGCAGCTTCGTCTCCCGTACCCCAGACTTTCCACTCCACCAGCTTGGGCTTGCCTTCGGTGATCGTGCCTGTCTTGTCCAGCGCCACCGCCTTCAGGAGCCTCGCGTCCTCCAGGTAGGTTCCACCCTTGATCAATATCCCGCGACGCGCGCCCGCGGCCAATCCGCTGACCACCGTGACAGGCGTGGAAATCACCAGGGCACACGGACAAGCAATCACCAGCAAGACCAGCGCCTTGTAGAGTGCTTCCAGCCATGTCAGGCCCATCAGAAAGGGCGTGAGCAAGGCCACCGCCACAGCGATGGCGAAGACCGCAGGCGTGTAGATGGCGGCGAACCGATCAACAAAGCGTTGTGTCGGTGCGCGGGTCCCCTGCGCTTGTTCGACGGCTTGAATGATCCTGGCAAGAGTGGTGTTGCTGGACAAGGCCGTTACTTGGAATTCCAGCTCACCAGTTTCATTGATGGTGCCGGCGAATACCTGGTCGCCAGGTGCCTTGTCCACGGGGATGCTCTCTCCCGTGACGGGGGCCTGGTTTATGGCCCCGTTGCCTTTGGTCACCTTACCGTCCAGCGGCACACGTTCGCCTGGTTTGATGCGCACGGTCGCGCCAATGGCCACCGAGGCGACCGGCGTGACGGTCCATGCGCCGTCAGGGCCGAGCACCAGCGCTTCTTCCGGCGCCAGTTCCAGCAAACCCTTGATGGCGTTTCGGGCCCGGTCCACAGCCTTGGCTTCGATCAGCTCGGCAATGGCGTACAGGGCCATCACCATGGCGGCCTCTGGCCACTGGCCAATGAGGAATGCGCCAGTGACGGCCACCGACATCAGGGCATTGATGTTGAGCTTGCCGCGCAGCAGCGCTGCAACGCCCTTCTTGTAGGTGTCGATACCTGCCAGCCAGATAGCCAGCGCGGCAATGGCCATGCCTGCCACCTTCCAGGCCATTTGATCGGGTGCGAAGAAGGAGAGCACCTCCGCTCCCGTGGCGAATACAAGCGCGGCAACTAGGCGGGAAATGCCACCGGCAAACCCGTGTTGATGGTCATCGCCTTCGGCATGTCCCGCTGCCTTTCCTTCTTCAGAACGCACAGCTGCAGCCACGGGCTGCGGATCGAAGCCCGCTTTGCGGATCGCCTCCAGGGCCAAGGGATACGCACTTTCTTGCGCATCGATCTTCAGCGTGCGCGCACCAAGCTGAAATCCCAAAGAGCGGATACCTTCCAGTGGCTCCAGCGCCCGACGGATTTCCGCCTCCTCGGCGCTGCAGTCCATGGTCGCGATTTTGAAAAGCTTGCCCTGGCTGATTTGGGGGGCTGATGCCGTGGCCACGGGCTGCGGATCGAATCCCGCTTTGCGGATCGCCTCCAGGGCCAAGGGGTACGCACTTTCTTGCGCATCGATCTTCAGCGTGCGCGCGCCAAGCTGAAATCCCAAAGAGCGGATACCTTCCAGTGGCTCCAGCGCCCGGCGGATTTCCGCCTCCTCGGCGCTGCAGTCCATGGTCGCGATTTTGAAAAGCCTGGCCTGGCCAGAAACGCTGGCGGTCACATTGCCAGGCGTGGCAGGACTTGAACGACCTGCGGAACAGCAGGAGTCAACGCTTGTGGAGGTGCTGGTTTCTGGTTTCATGGCCTAATTGGAAACCCTATAGTGACTTTAAAGTCAAGTGGTAGCACAGAAATGCATCGTGCGGCGTTCTACAGCAAGCTCATTTTTGAAAGCGGAGCAATGAAAATTGGCGAACTGGCCAAGGCCACCGGCACGCAGACAGAAACCATCCGCTACTACGAGCGGGTGCAACTGCTGCCGACAGCAAAGCGCACGGAAAGCAACTACAGGGTGTACGACGGTAGCCACGTCGAGCGTCTGGCCTTCATCCGGCACTGTCGCAGCCTGGACATGACACTCGATGAGATCCGCGTGCTGCTGCATTTCAAAGACGCGCCCGGTGAGAACTGCGGCGCGGTGGACGCGCTGCTGCAGGCACATATCGGGCACGTGGTTGACCGTATTCGAGAACTTCAGGCGCTGGAAGCAGAGTTGCGCAGTTTGCAGCGGCAGTGTTCATCTGGTCATTTGGCCGGGGACTGCGGCATCTTGGGCGGTCTGGTAATTGCCGCGCGTCAACACAACCACATCCCACCAACCCCACCCATCGAGTCGCATCTGCCTGGAGTGCATCGCGAAATCGGTACCGGTACCAAACAGCGCGGCGTCAAGCACTGACTTACCAACCCTACCTTGACGCGCGCCGGCCGCCCGAGGGTGATGCACAGTCCGATTTTTTCGTGCCGCTGCTGTACGACGTGGCGACCAAAGATATCCAATGATGCCCCTCCCTGCTTGACAGCAACCCTCAGGCGCGGCGCGTGACCCCTTAGTTCCGGGTCAACGGGTTTTGCGCGACATACACGTTGAGCGACTTGCCCGTGAATCCGGCTGGCGCGATCTTTGCCAGGTCCACGGGCCGGCGATCGAGCCCGTTGAACGTCCACGAGAACTCCTTGCCTTCGCTGCGGAACGTGACCGTATCACCGTAGGCAACGTTCAGGTGCCGGGCGGTTGAGACATCCACGACTCGGGCTTTGGCGGCCTGCTGAGCGGGTTGACCGTAGAACGATTGACCGTTGGCAAACGTGTCAGCTGCCATGGCAGACGCAGAGGCCATGCCGAAAATAATGGCCACCTGGATGAGGCGAGTCGAACGCATGTAGAGTTCCTTCTTAATGATGACCGCGCCGCCGATGTCGGCGCAGTGACGCCTTGGGGCGACATGAAGGACTCTAGCGATCCGTAACCAACAGATAGCGATCATCTGGATGACAAATTTGTCATCTGCAGCAGCGCGCAAGGTGCGTGTTTGTGCAGACCCAATGGGCTGAACTTCGCGGGCAGCTGGCTGCCTCATCGTCGGGCTATACGCATGTCTCGGTCACTGTAAAACCTGTGAACTTGACTCTGCACCCGCTACAGGGTTTTCAATAGCATCGGATCACAAGAAGGAAGAGGCGCAGGGAACGCGCGCATCGACTCAAGGCTTTGTCGATCGACGTGGGTGGCCGTGGAGATGACGCACCTGCCCATTGAGCGGCAGGCGCGCGTGATTGGGGCCGCCTGGCTGGACCAGCAGTTGATCGGCGCCGGTAAAGAGCTGAGCTAACTAGGGTTTGGCAGCGCGGCCAAGGAAGTACTACAGAAACGCGCCGACTTCCTGGCCGACTAGGGTCTGACCGAGCGGCGCGGGCAGCGCATCATCCTGACGCGCAATCTTCCGGCGACGCTGCGCAACCGCGAGCTGTCGCATGCCGCGAAGACATTGCCGCTGAAACCGGGCTGGAGCATCGGCCCCTCCCCGATAGGGAGCGCGTAGCGGGCATCTACCGGCGAAGCGTGATGCTCGCCAGCGGGCGCTACGCCATGCTCAATGACGGCCTGGGATTTTGCCTGGTGCCGTGGAAGCCGGTAATCGAGCAGCAGTTGGGAAAGCAGGTTGCCGCGACGGTGCGCGGCAGTGGGGTGGCATGGGAAATTGGGCGGCGGCCTGGGCTTTCCCGAGGTTAGTCAGGCCGACGCCAGAGATCTCAAAGGCTGGGTTCAGCATAATCCGCTGGAACCGCAACTGGGGGCGATCAACCCGGATAGTAGAGACGCTGACGCGCGTCGCGTTCGGCAGGTGACTCGTTCAGCATTTCGTTGATCACTTCCTGACGAGTTTTCCCTGGGCCCACATTAGGCACAGGCATTGGGTAGTTGCTCTCGCCATAAGAGAGGAGTCCTTGCTGCATGGCAGCCTTGGTTTCCGCGATAACCTGCTCTCGCGTCTTATCGCTCTTCCAGTGTTCCGGGTGAACGATGATGCCCTTTTCATTGTTGGCAGGATGCTCGTACGCTGCCGAAGCCATCCCTGGAAGACCCAGAGTGACCACTGCGGCCACTGCTGCGATCATGGAAGAAAGGGAGAGACGACGTTGAGTCATGGCTAAGGTCCTTATAGAAGTCAGTAAATTTTGCATCTCCCATGCCTTTGCCAAGCGATGATGAGATGTGTTCATCGTAGAAATCCTGACCCAACAGAACGCGGACAGCACGATGACTTTTCTGTCATCTTTTGCTGTTCTTGACCTTATCGCGGTGACAAGGCCCGACCATGAAGACATGGGAAAATATCCTGCATGGGAGTAAGTGCGATGGAGTCGCTTCGGTCAATTGCAGAACATCCAACCCGAAAACACGAACTCATAAATCAGAAAATCGATCCAGCCCCCCCTGAAGAAGCACAGTTCGGGCTCATGGATGCGTAAGTGGGATCACCGGCACCAGAGCTCGTTACAGAGCGCGGATTTCCATCCCGACAATCGTCACCCCGTTCTCTGACCATGCAACCGGCTCACCCTGGTGCATGCGAGCGATCGCGCCAACGATGGCCAAGCCGAGGCCATGGTTGCTTTGCCCATGGCTGCGAGCGGGATCGCCGCGGAAGAATCGATCAAACAGGTGCGGAAGTACCTCTGGATCGATGGTATCTCCGCAGTTAGCGACACGGATCAGCACGCGGTCCTCATCAGAAGGCTTGAAGGTGACCTGGACGATCGAGCCATTTTTTGCGTATCGGGTGGCGTTGCCTAGCAGGTTTGACAGGGCCCGGCGCAACAGCGGCACGTCAAAGGCACCATGGGCATCGCCCACCACTTCGGCGGTGAGACCGGCCTCGGCCAGCGCCGCCTCGTGGTAGTCCAACACGTCTGCAGCCATCGATGCAAGGCTAACTACGGGAGCGCGGCGTGCGCCCACGCCCCGATCCGCCTGGGACAGGAACAGCATGTCGTTGACAATGGCGGTCAGGCGATGTAATTCCTCCAGGTTGGAAGCTAGGACCTCTCGCATGTCCTCCTGTTCAGGGCGCCTTAGCGCCAGTTCATTGTTGGCAATGAGCGTGGCCAGTGGCGTGCACAACTCGTGCGCTACGTCGGCATTGAAGCCCTCCATCTGTGAGTAGGCATTTTCGATGCGTTCCAGGAGCGCATTGAACTGGTCGATCAGGGGCACGAGTTCAAGGGGTTGCTCTGCACCGTCGAGCCGGTGGTGCAGGTTGTCCGCCGACAACGCACGCGTCTGGCTGACCAGTCTTCGAACGGGCGCCAGGCCCAGGTTGACCAGGGAGAAGCCACCCAGCGAAACCACGATGGCCCCTCCGATGGCTGCCACCAGCAAGGTAAGTGCAAGCCGGTGCAGCAACTGGTTGTCCGTTTGGATGTCCAACGATAACCGGACGCGCAAAACCTTGGAGGGGGGCTGGCCCGCAGTCTGTGCAACCTCGAACTGCCGTTGACGCCACACCGTCTTCGCATTCTGGTTGCGGGTGTGTGCGTAGAGCACGGCCCCGTCGCCCCGAGTCACTTCAAGCGACAGATCTCCGTGCCCCACCAGGAAATCGTCGAGCTTGTGCGCGAGGTCTTCTGACTTCCCGTGCTCTTTACCGTCCGCCAACAGGTGTCGAATGACATTCTCTTTTTGGGCCAGCGTGTCCTCTTGCCGATCACGGAAATTGAACTCGGTCACCAGATACACAGCCAGACAGACCAACCCGAGGCCGGCAAAGCTTTGCAGCGCCAGCCACCAGGAAAGCCGCTGGCGCAGTGAGCGATATTGGATCAGTGCATTCATTCCTTGCGCTCTTCCATGATGTAACCCATACCCCGAACGGTGTGAAGCAGTGCCTTCTCGAAGGGCGCATCGATCTTGTTGCGCAAGCGCCGGATGGCCACCTCCACCACGTTGGTGTTGCTGTCGAAATTCATGTCCCACACCTGCTCGGCAATCTCGGTGCGAGACAGTACCTCGCCGTTCCTTCGCAGGAACAGTGTCAGAAGCAGGAACTCCTTGGCGGTCAGCTCCAACTTCTGACCGCCGCGGAACGCCTTGCGCCGCACCAAGTCCACGTCGAGATCGGCAAGGCGCAGTTGCGTGGGCTCTGCCGCATCCCGTGTGCCATGCGTGCGCCTCAGGAGCACCTGGATGCGTGCGTTAAGTTCGGAAAACGCGAAGGGCTTAACCAGATAGTCGTCAGCACCTGTCTGCAGTCCCAGCACGCGGTCCTCGACGCTCACCCTCGCTGTCAACATCAAAACGGGTGTCTGCCTGGATTTGCGAAAAGCGGTGAGGAGGCTGAAACCGTCGATCCCTGGGAGCATCGCGTCCAGCACCAGCAGGTCGTGCCCGCCTTCGAGGGCCATGTGCAGCCCATCCACGCCGTTGTGGGCTACGTCCACCACGTAGCCGACCTCTCCTAGTCCCTTGCGCAGGTACTCAGCAAGCTTGACTTCGTCTTCAATGAGCAAAATTTTCATGACGCCATTGTCGAAGCATGCGGGGTATTCAAATATTACGAATTTGTCATCTGGCTGTTGGTGTCTTGTCGCGGTTCGCTTTCTAAAGTTCATCTCGTGTCGCAAGGCATCGCCTAGGCAAATCGCCAAGTGCTTACCTGAACCCAGAGAAAAAACCATGATTGTTCGCAAACCCCTCGCGCTTTCCCTGATCGCCCTTGCCATCGCGGCTCCAGGTTTGGCGTCTGCATCCTCGCTGTATCACCCTGCAGATGGCGAAGTGGGATTTACCACCCATCCCGACCATTTCCAGAGCGCGATGTCCCGTGCCGACGCTCTTCAGGCGGTGACCGTCGCCCGTAAGGACGGCACACTGGCGATCATCGCGCGCGGTGGTGCTCTGCCTGTCAAGGCAATGAGCCCCTCCAAGACCCGTGAGCAGGTGCAACAGGAATACCTGAGCATGTCTGCCGCTGAAAAACAGCGTATGAAGGAACTGTACTCCGGCAGCTGATTTTCAACGCATCGCCTCTATCCAGAGTCTATCCTTGCTCACACGAAGACTTCATTGTCGCGTGCTAGACTCAAAAAATGCGCCGCTTGATAGCTGTTTTTATACTGGCATTGCTACCGCTCCAGTTCAGCTGGTCTGCGGTTGCTAGCTATTGCATGCATGAACGCGCTACGGCTCAGACACAACATGTGGGGCATCATGAGCATGAGCATGAGGCCAAAAGCGTGGTTGACCCAGCAGACAAGAACGGGCAAAACGCCGACCAGGTTGATTCCGATTGCTGGGTTTGCCATGGCGTCGGCATCGGCGTCTTCAACTTGTCCTATGCCAAGCAAGGCGGCTCTCATGACAGTAGTTTGGATGCCCAGCCCAGCGAGCGGTTGGCTTGTGTAACGCCCAATCCCCCTGACCGCCCTCAGTGGTCCGTCCTCGCCTAATCGGCGGGGTATCTCTCCTTCCTTCAGTCATTCGTGTCCGCCCCTCTGGCGGATGTAGTTGCGCGTGTCGCGGCTGTGATGAGTGACGAGTTGCCAAGCAACTGCACGGTTGCCACCCCACTGATTCCTTTGTGTTTTGAAATCACTGGAGAATCGAATGTTCAAGGGTATTTACCTTCAAGGAAAGCCGCAGGCATGGCGCGGCCGCAAGAAAATCGGGCTCGCAGCTAGCGCGGCGGCCATATTGCTGGTCGCCGCCTCCGGCAGTGCCCTTTCGCAGGGCGTGTCACAACGGCCCGTCGTTGGCGAGGAAGCACTTCAGACTGCCGCAACAGCACCCGCTACGCCGCTGTCGCTGACCAAGGCAATCGAACTGGCTTTGGAGGGAAGTCCCGAGGTGGCAGCGGCGACGCGCCAGTGGGAGGCAACCGAGGGGCAAGTTCTGCAAGGGCGCGCACGCCCCAATCCAGAGCTCGCCTATTCGCTGGAAGACGCGCGCTCCAGAACGCGCACGCAAAGTTGGCAGCTCAATCTTCCGGTGGAACTGGGGGGGAAGCGTGCTGCGCGCACCAAGGCAGCTGAAAAGTCCCGCGAGCAGGCGCAGGCCCAACTCAACGAGCTGAAGGCAGCCTTGCGAGCCAACGTGGCTACAGCCTATTTCGACGTGCTGACTGCGCAAGAGCGCCTGGTGCTCGCCAAGGACAGCGTGGCGCTGGCCAAGTCTTCAACCGACACTGTCGCTAAGCGGGTGGCTGCCGGCAAAGTGTCGCCTGTCGAAGAGTCCAAGGCCCGGGTTGCGGAAGCGGGTATTCGCGTCGAGCTCGCCCAGGCGGCGAGCGAACAACGCAATGCCCTGTCTCGTCTGTTCGCGCTATTGGGAAAGATCGAAGCGCCTTTCACGGTCCTGGAGGGCAAGGCCGAAAACCTCCCCCCTGTACCGAAACTCGCCGATCTTCAGTCCCTTATTTCTTCTTCGCCAGCGGTTGTCCTGGCAAGGATCGAGGTGGATCGACGCAAGGCCTTGACCGACCTGGAACAAAGCAAGCGGGTGCCGGACATCACCGTCAGCGCTGGTATACAGCGCAGCAACGAAACGCAGCGAAACATTCTTCTTTTCGGTGTCTCCGTACCTCTGCCCGTGTTTGACCGAAACCAAGGCAATCTCCTCGAAGCACTGAAGCTGGAGGACAAGGCCCGAGACGAGTTGCAGGGGGCCACCGTGCGCCTGCACAGCGAAGTGGCGCAGGCCCAGGAGAGGCTGTCCACGATCGCGGCAGAGGTCCAGTCACTGCGTCAGGACGTCCTTCCGGGCGCGAAGTCCGCTTACGACGCCGCAACCATTGGCTTCGAAAACGGCAAGTTCAATTTCCTGGAGGTGCTCGATGCGCAGCGCACCTACTTCACCGCCAAATCCCAATATCTCAAAGCACTTGGCGAGGCACATCGCGCAGCAGCCGATGTCGACCGTCTGCTCGGCGGCTCTACCGGTCCACGCCTGATCGCAACGCAGAACTGAAAATGACCATGAACACCAGCAAATCCATCATCAGCAAAAAGCACTTGATCGCCATTGCCGTCGTCCTTGCATTGGGGGTCGGAGCGGGAGCCTTCATCCTTCAGGGCGGCGGTAAACCCAAAGCCGCGGCCGCCGAGGGTGATGGCCACGGTCACGGCGGCCACACCGAGGCCAAGGAGCACGGCGATGGTGAGCACCATGGCAAAGGCGGGGAAAAGGGCCACGACGATGACAAGGGCCATGCGGACGGCGAGCACCACGAAAAGAGCGAAGCCAAGGGTGCCCATGGCGGTACCGTCTTCAAGGAAGGCGATTTCAGTCTGGAAGCACTGCTGTCGGAAGATGGTGGCGAGCCTCGGCTGCGAATCTGGCTGTTCGATAAAGACAAGGCCCTACCCCTGAGCGCGGCAACGGTCACGGCAACAGTGACCCGCCCGACGGACGAAAAGCAAAAGCTGACATTTGCTGCGGAAAAAGACAACCTGGTCAGCCGCGAGATCGTTGCCGAACCCCATGCGTTCGACATCGAGATCATTGCGCAGACTGCCACAGAGCCCTTCATGTTCGTGATGAGCAAGGAAGAAGGAAAGATCGAACTGACCGACGCACAGATCAAGGCGGCATCGATCAGTGTGGACACCGTGTCGGCAGCCAACATCAAGACGGCACTGCTTTTGCCCGGCGAGATCCGGCTGAACGAAGACCGCACTTCGCACGTTGTCCCCCGTCTTGCGGGAGTGGTGGAAAGTGTCAGCGCCAACCTTGGCCAAGTCGTCAAGAAAGGGCAGGTGCTGGCCGCCATCGCAAGCCCGACCGCCTCAGAGCAGCGCAGCGAGTTGCAGACCGCTCAAAAGCGATTGGCGCTGGCCAAGACCACATACGAGCGGGAGAAGAAGCTGTGGGAGCAGAAGGTCTCGGCTGAACAGGACTACCTCCAGGCCAAGCAGGCCCTGAGCGAAGCGGAGGTGGCTGTAGCCAACGCCAATCAGAAACTGAGTGCGCTGGGCCTGTCCACCTCGTCGGTGTCTGGTTTGAATCGCATCGAACTGCGTGCGCCTTTCAACGGCATCGTCATCGAGAAGCACCTTAGTCTCGGCGAAGCCGTGAAAGAAGATGCAGCCGTGTTCACCATCTCGGATCTCACCCAGGTGTGGGCGGAGATCAACGTTCCGGCAAAAGACTTGCCGTCGGTGAGGGTGGGCGAGAAGGTCACCATCAAGGCCACGGCGTTTGAGGCATCCGCCACTGGCACCGTCGCTTTTGTGGGCGCGCTGATCGGGGAGCAGACCCGCACAGCGAAGGCCCGCGTGGTTCTGGAAAATCCCAAGGGCGCCTGGCGTCCCGGCCTGTTCGTGAACGTTGAAGTTGTGTCCGAAGAAACGGCGGCGCCTGTGACGATCTCGGCTGACGCCGTGCAGAACGTCGGAGAAAAGCCTGTTGTGTTCCTCAAGGTCAACGGCGGCTTCATTACCCAGCCAGTGAAACTTGGTCGAAGCGATGGCAAGCGGATCGAGGTCCTTCAGGGACTCAAGTCTGGCATGTCCTACGCCTCATCGGGCAGCTTCGTTGTGAAGTCCGAGCTCGGCAAGGGATCTGCCGAACACACGCACTAATCACGGAGCCCACACATGTTTGAAAAACTGATTCGATTTTCAATCGAACAACGATGGTTGGTGCTGCTTGCGGCCCTCGCGATGGCTGCGCTCGGCGTTTTCAGCTATCAGAAGCTGCCCATCGACGCTGTCCCCGACATCACGAACGTACAGGTTCAGATCAACACGCAGACACCGGGTTACTCGCCGCTGGAGACGGAGCAGCGGGTCACGTACCCTATCGAGACGGTCATGGCCGGCCTGCCGAACCTGGAACAAACCAGGTCGCTTTCGCGCTATGGCCTGTCGCAGGTGACCGTCATCTTCAAGGACGGCACCGACATCTATTTCGCACGTCAGCTCGTCAACGAGCGCATCCAGGAAGCGCGCGACAAGCTGCCCGCCGGTATCACGCCGGCACTGGGGCCCATCTCCACCGGGCTGGGGGAAATCTATCTCTGGACGGTCGAAACCAAGGACGGGGCGAAGAAGCCCGACGGCTCACCCTACACCCCAACCGACCTGCGCGAGATCCAGGATTGGATCATCAAGCCGCAACTGCGAAACGTCCCAGGCGTGACGGAAATCAACTCCATTGGTGGCTTCGCCAAGGAGTATCAGATAGCGCCAATCCCCGAGCGCCTGGCTTCACTGGGCGTGACGATGCAGGATGTGGTCACCGCTCTAGAGCGCAACAATGGCAATGTCGGCGCGGGTTATATCGAAAAGCGCGGCGAGCAATACCTCATCCGGGCGCCAGGACAGGTGAAGTCCCTGGAAGACATCGGCAACGTGATCCTCAGCAGTGTCAACGGCGTGCCCGTGCGCATCCGGGACGTGGCGGAAGTGGGTATTGGCCGGGAGCTGCGCACTGGCGCAGCCACAGACAACGGCCGCGAAGTGGTTCTCGGGACAGTGTTCATGCTGATCGGCGAAAACAGCCGAACCGTCTCGCAGGCCGTGAGCGAGAAGATGGTGGAGGTCAACAAGAGTCTTCCGGACGGAGTCCACGCGGTGACCGTCTATGACCGTACGGTGCTCGTTGACAAGGCCATCAGTACGGTGAAGAAGAACCTGCTGGAAGGTGCCGTCCTCGTGATCGTGATCCTGTTCCTTTTTCTGGGCAACATCCGTGCCGCCGTCATCACGGCAATGGTCATCCCCTTGTCGATGCTTTTTACCTTCACGGGTATGGTTCAGTACAAGGTGAGCGCCAACCTGATGAGCCTGGGAGCGTTGGACTTCGGCATCATCATCGACGGAGCGGTGGTGATCGTTGAGAACTGCGTACGGAGACTTGCCCATGCACAAGCGCACCACGGTCGGCCACTGACGCGGGCTGAGCGCTTCCATGAGGTGTTTTTGGCATCCCAGGAGTCAAGGCGTCCATTGCTGTTCGGACAGCTCATCATCATGGTGGTGTACCTGCCCATCTTCGCGCTGACAGGCGTTGAAGGGAAGATGTTCCACCCCATGGCATTCACGGTGGTCGCGGCACTGCTGGGCGCCATGGTTCTGTCGGTGACATTCATCCCCGCAGCGGTGGCCCTGTTCATCGGCAATCGGGTCAGCGAGAAGGAAAACTTCCTGCTGGGCCATGCCAAGCGCTTGTATGGTCCACTGCTCGACCGTGTCATGGCCGCCAAGGCGGTCGTACTGACCGCAGCTGCAGTTGCGGTGATCTTGTGCGGGTTGATCGCCACGCGTATGGGCAGCGAGTTTGTACCCAATCTCAATGAAGGCGACTTTGCGATCCAGGCGCTGCGCATCCCAGGCACCAGCCTTTCCCAGTCAGTCCAAATGCAGCAGCAGATTGAAAGGACCTTGAAAGAGAAATTCCCCGAGATCGAGCGCATCTTCGCCAGAACCGGTACTGCGGAGATTGCCTCGGACCCCATGCCGCCGAACATTTCGGACGGGTACATCATGCTCAAGCCAATGGCCGAATGGCCCGAACCTCGAAAAACCCGCGACGAATTACTCGCGGCGATTCAGGAAGTCATCGGGAAAATCCCGGGCAACAACTATGAGTTTTCCCAGCCCATTCAGCTGCGCTTCAACGAGCTGATCTCGGGTGTGCGAAGCGATGTGGCAGTCAAGATCTTCGGCGACGACATGGAGGTGCTCAACAAGTCCGCTGAAGAAGTCTCAGCGATGCTGCAGAAGATCCAGGGCTCCTCTGAGGTGAAGGTCGAGCAGACGACGGGCCTTCCGATGCTGACCGTGAACATCGACCGCCAGAAGGCCGCACGCTATGGGCTGAACGTTGCTGACGTCCAGGACACCGTGGCTACGGCCATCGGCGGACGGGAGGCAGGCACGATGTTTGAAGGAGATCGTCGATTCGACATTCTGGTCCGTCTCCCCGAGACCGTCCGCAATGATTTGGAAGCGATGAAGCGGCTGCCCATACCGCTGCCGCGCTCTGAGAGTGGTACGGAGACCAAGACCAATTTCATCCCGTTGGGTGAGGTGGCGACGTTCGAGCTTGCCCCTGGCCCCAACCAGGTCAGCCGCGAGAACGGCAAGCGACGTATCGTGGTGAGCACCAATGTGCGGGGTCGCGACGTGGGTTCGTTCGTAGCGGAGGCTGAACAAGGCCTGGCCCAGATCAAGATTCCTACCGGCTACTGGACGAGCTGGGGCGGCACCTTTGAAAACCTGCAATCGGCAACCAAGCGCCTGCAGATTGTTGTGCCGGTTTCCCTGCTGCTTGTCTTCGTCCTGTTGTTCGCAATGTTCGGAAATGCCAAGGATGGACTGCTGGTCTTTACGGGCATCCCATTCGCTTTGACGGGGGGCATCCTGGCGCTGTGGCTGCGCGATATCCCTATGTCCATCTCCGCTGCCGTGGGCTTCATTGCACTCTCTGGCGTAGCAGTGCTCAACGGGCTGGTGATGATTTCCTACATCCGCAGCTTGAGGGAGGACGGTGTTGGGCTTGATGCAGCGATTCGCGAAGGCGCTTTGACCCGGTTGCGGCCAGTGCTCATGACTGCGCTCGTGGCATCGCTGGGCTTCATTCCCATGGCCATCGCTACAGGCACAGGCGCCGAAGTTCAGCGGCCTTTGGCAACGGTAGTAATCGGTGGAATTCTCTCTTCCACACTGCTCACGCTGCTCGTTCTGCCAATTCTTTACCGTCTGGCCCACAGGCCCGATGAGAAAGATGAGGACGTTTCGGCCGAGCCCTCGCACCCGCCGGACGTGTCCGCTCCCGTGTAGTTGTGAAAGGTCCCGCTCGCGGCGGGACCTCTCCTTTCCATAAATCTCGCTCCAAAGGAACTTTCATGAAATTCTCTCAAGTCCTCATCGCGCTCGCGGTATCGATCTCCGGCACGGCCTTCGCTGCCGATGACCACGGCCACGAAGCCAAGCCGATGCACGGGGGCGTCACCGCTCAAGCGAAAGATGTGGACTACGAGCTGGTGGCCAAGGCCGACAAGCTGCAACTGTTCATGCGCGACCACGGCAAGCCGTTTGACGTTTCAGGCATGACCGCGAAGGCCACTCTCCTGGCGGGTAGCGACAAGCAGGAAGTCCAGCTCCAGCCCGTGGATGGCAAGCTCGAAGCCGCCGGCAATTTCAAGGTCGCCTCAGGCACAAAAGCCGTGGTTGCAGTCTCGAAGGTTGGAAAGGCCGTGGCTTCCGTCCGCTTCACGCTGAAGTAGCGCGAACGAGATCGCAACTGCCATGCGGTATGGCCAAGTGGCAACTCCAAGTTTGGCAAGAACTCCCCGCACGAGGGGAGATGTCGCTGCGCGGGGTGCCGACGTCACCTACAGCCTTGGTGCGCGCCGCCCTGCGGAGAAAGCATGACGCCCGTCGGGTTCGGCGAGTGGAGTGATACATGTCTATGCAGCCGGTCCAGGACGGACTATTTACCAAACTGTTCTGGATATGGATCGGGTTGCTGATATCCGTGTTGGTATTCTGGAGCCTGCGTCATCTCTGGCTAAAGTATCACCCGCCGCTGGAGGTGCGAACCAAGTACAGCCGTCGCCTTGCAAAAAGACTGAGAGAGAATCAGGCGCTGCGCTTTCAGTCCAGATCACCCAAGAGGCCGCGATCTCGCGATCACCACTGAGTGGTACTGAAGGCCCTACCATATCGGTGCAGTAGCTTCGGCTGCTGATCGCAAAGGCCGACTGATTTCAATAGCGGTGCTTGGCTGCATGCAGTTTGCACCACAGCATCAAAAAATGAGGTCAAGACACCATGGCATTCAGACCCTATTGGATCGTGACGTTGTTGGCGTCGGCCGTGTTGACTGGGTGCGCGACTCCTGTCTACGAAGGCCGTTTTGCCTGGAAAGACGGTTAGAGGACCGGTGTCGTAACGCGGACCGGGCTCGACGAATTGACTCGAAGCAGGTACGAGTGGCAGTGCGGGTTCCCAGCACCTCGCCAATCCGTGGAGGACTTCGCGGTAGTTCGGTGGAAGGAAGTTGGCAGGGTTCTGAATTGAGATCGCGTTGCCCAAGACACTCACCCAGATGAAGAAACGCCTCGAAGAGGCGATGAGTGAAGCCCGCGAGGCCGAGGAAATCATTCCGCTATTGAAAGAGGCGATCACCAAGTTCGATCTTGTGCCGGATGACTTGTTTGAAATGGGTGCGGGTAGGTTCGGCACGAAATTGGCTCCGCGTAAGACCCTACAAAGAGACTCGCCTTCAGATAGCCAAACGGGTGTTTATCAAGACGCTGAGGGCAATACCTGGGCCGGAAAGGGCCGACGTCCCAGATGGTTGAACGAAGCCCTGGTGCGGGGCAAAACTCTTGAAGATTTTTTACCTCGAAGAAAGCGTCTGCAAAGCGCTAAGTAATTGGAGTCAAAGGGATTTTTGCCGTCGAATTCTGATTCTGCACAAAAACAGAGGTCACCCCGGGGTGGACATAACCGACTCGAAAGCAAACGAGTGTCCGGCCTGCAACGCGGTAACACGCCGCGATTCCGCTAATTCAGCGGCTTTGATGTTGCGGGTTTGGTAGTCTGGAATCTGTGATTCCATACTTTTGGCGATGTCATCGGCATTGATGTACTCGCCTAAAAAACCCAGAGCAGGATTTTTGAGAACCTGGGCATTGATGGATGATTTACCGGAGCCATTCGGCCCCGCAAAAACAAACATCACCGGCGCAGATCCATCTTTCTGCGCATCGCCCGATTGACTCATCAGGCCCGCTTTTTTTTTGGCTCTTTGTCGGCGGGCTTGCCCGGTGCTGCATCACTGTGCGCCGTGGGGCCGGGGAAGGGATCTTTGGTGGATTGTGGAGCTGGGCTGCTGGCGTAGCCTTCAACGGGCAGGCCAGCGGCACGGGTGCGCGCAACAGCTTGGGCTACGCCCTTTCGAGCGTCGTCCACAAGTCCAGAGCCAAAAAAATAGCTGTCGAACTGTGTTGTCGTTGCCATGACGCGACCCCTTTTCAAGCCTTGATTTTACGCCTTGTTGGCGATTGCGAAGGGTTCGCGGTCTTTGCCTGCAATCCACGCTGGAGGCTTGCCGCGCCCGGACCAGGTGGTGCCGGTTGCGGGATCGCGATACTTCGGCTCGACCTTCGCTCGCTCGCGGCGCACGGGCCCCCGCGCTCCTGTTGGCAGGATTTCTTGAGCGGTTATGCCGTACTGATCCATGAGATCGCGGATCTGTTTTAGAGCCGCATCCAGTTCTTGCATGCGCGCTTCCTCGATCTTCTGATCCAGTTCGCTGCGCTGCTTCAACAGTTCGCTATAAGTTGAATTCATTGCTGTGGGGGGATTCATACGTTGCGCCAGTTCGTGTAAATGTCCAAGTGGCGGGAGCAAGGACGAACCGCATAGTATGGACGCCTTCGCGCGCAATAAAGTCTCGTTCCAGTAAAGGGAGACTGTAGTAATCACCTATTTTTTCGGCTTTGATGGGTTCGCCGGCAGTTGTGCTGAATAGATATTCTTGCCCCGCCCTGCCCTCAAATATTGTGCGTTGTGCATACACCCACGCTTTGGCCGTGCCGACATGACCCGACGCCATGTAATGCGGGGTAGCCGTCATGCCAGTGGAAAATTCTTCCGTTGCGCAACCGCCGAGCATGAGGGCAGTGAGGGTGATTAGGAGTGCTTGTTTCATGGTGGGGCCTCTGCTTAACGTCCAAATTCTTTGTCGCGATGGCGGCTTGCAGCCACCTCTTGTTGCCTGTTGCGGTCTTGGTTCCTGTCGGTGACGTTGATCTTTGGCACGTGGCCGCGCTCAATGGCATTGAGTGCGTTTTTGTTCAGGCGATCCATGACTACCTTGGCCTGTTCGACAGATAGCCGCTCGTGATCCACTTTGCGGCGTGCTGCCTCGACGCCCGCATACGCTCCCGCCAGTTCCGGGTACTTCTGCATCGCTGCTTCCGGTCGCTCGTTCTTGAAAGCATCCACCATCCCCTGTTCGTGGGTCTTTTTGCCCGTGACGGTGTTGACGTTTTCGCGTCCGCGAAACTCATCCTTGCTTTGGATTGCAGCGAGCCTCGCTTTGTCCGCGTCGGTGGGGGAGTAGCCGCGTACCTGCATTCCGCGTGCGGCCGCTTCCATCCACACTTCTCGTTTGAAGGTTTCGCTTCCCGTGACGCGAATCTCGTCCCAACCCCGCGCCTGGGCGATCCGTACCATGGAGTCGGCCACGGCGGCGCTGTTTGTCTGTGTCTCCAGCTTGCTGCCCCTGTCGCGGAACGCGACTGCTTCCGGATTGCGCTGGAAATGGTACTTGTCCCCTACCTGGGGTCTCCTCGTTTTCAGTGCAATAAGTGACGGTACGAAAAGCTAGCACTGGCGCGGAGGTGGTGTTGGTAGATCGTTGATTTCATTGACTTTCCTGTTCACTTTCAAATCTGCGATTCGTGGCGTCAAACCGTGGTCGGTTTCATCCATTGGTGCCAGTTATCGATGCATTTGGCCGCGAAGGCAGGATTTGGTCAGCATAGCGGTCAACCGGGAAGCGAAACACACCCCGCAAGTTGATGCTCTCCAGCCTGGTGGGCGCAATCTTCCCGATCAGTTCCGGTGGAATGACCTGGCGGCGGTTCGACCAGCGATCCAGGACCGCCTGCATCTGTGAGGTATTCCACGCCATCACGATGTTGGCCATCAGGCTCAACGCATCGGCCACAGCCTGCATTTCATCGACACGTTTGGCCTGCGCCGGGCTGATCCGGCCGGTATAAATGGCGCGCTTGAGGGCGTTTGTTGACGCCGACCGAAAACTGAGCCACTTTTTGGTGTGATGCCGACCTAAAACTGAGCCAGGTGTTTTACCTACCCTGCTGTTTTGTGCAGCAAGGGAATGAAGAGGGTGATCACCATGGACATGATTGGCAAGATACGGCGGATGCGTGAGCTGGACAAGGAGTTCAAAGAGCTGCGCCTGTACGGCATGGCCGGGGCCTGGGAGGACCTGGTCAAGCAAGGCGGCCACGCCACGCTGGAGAGCTCGCGCTGGCTGCTGGAGCACCTGCTGCAAGCGGAAGTCACGGACAGAGCCATGCGCTCAGTGAGCTACCAGATGCACACGGCGAAGTTCCCCGTGCACCGCGACCTGGCGGGCTTCGACTTCGAATGCTCGCCCGTGGACAAAAAGCTCATCGAGCAGTTGGCCAGCATGGCGTTCACCGAGCAGGCGCACAACGTGGTGCTGGTGGGTGGCCCCGGCACGGGCAAGACGCATCTGGCCACGGCCATCGGCGTGGCGGGCATCACGCGCCATGGCTCACGCGTGCGGTTTTACTCCACGGTGGACCTGGTCAACGCACTGGAGCAGGAGAAGGCCCAAGGCAAGGCAGGCCGCATCGCAGCGAGCTTGCAGCGCATGGACCTGGTCATCCTTGATGAGCTGGGCTACCTGCCCTTCAGCCAGGCAGGCGGCGCCTTGCTGTTCCACCTGCTGAGCAAGCTCTACGAGCAGACCAGCGTGATGATCACCACCAACCTGGACTTCAAGGAATGGTCCAGCGTGTTCGGCGATGCCAAGATGACCACGGCACTGCTGGATCGACTCACGCACCACTGCCACATCGTCGAGACGGGCAACGAGTCCCACAGGTTCATGCACAGCACAGCCGTGGCCAAGAAACGCATCAAGGCACGCGAACAGGCCAAGAAGGCTGAGCCGTTCTGAGCGGTTCAAGGGCAAGCCGCTACGGACGACCACCGAGCTCGATCACCAAGGAGACCAAAACCGACCCAAGGCACTACACTTATCCACAGCCGACCTTCACAGGTTGGCCATTAGCCCTGGCTCAAAATTCAATCGGCACGGTGGCTCAATTTTGAATCGGCGCCAACAGTCTGGTAAAGGGCGCAGTCGTACCCAGAGATCATGACTTTGGCTGGGACGTTGTTGAGCAAAGTCAGCAGCTTTTCATGGTCCTGCTCCGTGTAGTCATGCCTGTACACCCGAGAGCGACGTCGCGTGGACGGGTGGTATGGAGGGTCGACATAAATCAACGTATCCTGGTCAAGCTCTACTTGAGCCAACCAATCTAATGCGTCAGCGTTGACAAGTTCGCACAGCGCGTTGAACGCATGCCCATAAGACCGAATCACGCAGCTATCGATCTCCAGGCCGATCTGAATAGGGGCGGGTCTTTTATGTCGCATGACAGCCCCACCACCCAGGTGCGATTCGATGTACCTCAAGTGAGGAGGCATCAGATTGATGATGTGTGGGTATGCAACCCCTTTACCGCCGTCGTATCTCATGGCGGGAGCATCGCCAAAAATGGCGATGGTGTCAACTCAAAAACCCGCCTCGAAAACAGAAATTCAGACGCCCCAAAAATGCTTCGTCTTTTAGTCAGTGGAAATCAGGTGCCGCGGCTGGGCGCTGCTGCCGAGTGTTCCCGCGCATTGCAGGGTTTGTTGCAGGTGCTGCGTCAATGGATCCGCATCGAGGCTGCTCCATGCATCCTCATTAGCAGTGAAGCGAGATCTAGTGGATCAGGTCTCCCCGCCAGTCGCATAAACTCTTGGCGTGAAAAATTGATAGATATAACCATACGGCTAGCCAGCGTGGCTGTCTTGCAACCTAACCGCCCGCAAAGGGCTCTCTGACCGCGTGAGTTCTGCAAGTTTTGATCGCTTCCCTGTTGATGGGCGCCTGTACCGCTTGATCGCCACGGGCCGGAAATACCCATCCCCGACGCCCGAGAAAACACGGCGTGTAATGGTGTATCTCGCAGAGATGGAAGAGTTGGCGACTGGAGACGCCATCTACGCGCGCCGGGATGACGGTTCGATCAAATTTCTGGTGATCGACGAGGCTGCCGGCTCAATCCCCAGCCTGATCCTAGGTTCCTTCTGGCGCGATCGGACACTTCAGCCGGACGACCTTCAAAACTGGGTACAAGTGCGAGACGCTGACCTGCCCCAGCAAACATGGCAGCTGACTACGGTAGGTGCCCTGGGTCTGTCGACGGACTTATCCCTCGGTTCCAAAGACTGGCCTCTGACAGGAACTGACGCTGCAGGGCGGAGAATCAGTGTGGCTGGTATGCCGGTCCTCTACGGACAAACTGCATTGGGGTTACACATTTACATCCCCTGCCACGAAATCTTCCGTCGTTTCTTTGGGGTCACCACTGAATTAGCCAACGCCCTCGTGAGTGGCGCCTGGGCCAGCGAAGTTGGCAACTTGGTCAACCTGGAAACCACACGGGTTACGGAGGAAGGCGATTTCGAAATAGAGCCTCTGGTGAGCTTGAGCAATGTGGCATGCCGTGCGATAGCACTTTTTCAGACGTCTCCTCACGCGCTCACCCAAGCCGCCCAGATATACGTCAGGATTCTCAATGCTGTTAGACGAAGGGATGACTCTCCATGGATCGAAGCCTGGCCACCATGGAAGGACCAGGAAATGCGGGTTTCATTCATGGGTGAGCCGCTCCCCGGCGGAGGAGTGCTTGTACTTTGGATCCACGATGCGCAGTTCCCCAAGCTTGCATACCCCATCACTCGCCTGACGCAGCAGATCATTCCGAAATCTGAACCGGAGGCTCCCACGGGCCCAGTCGAGCCATCGCCACATTCACAGCCAGATGAAGATGATCCACCGGTCATTTCCAGGCCACAGGACGTGCGGCCCATTGGAAGAGCGCTCCACATAGGCATCCAGGACACGTGGAGTGAATTGGAGCCTTTAGGTCGCCGGGTCATTTCCATCAAAACCCTACCGTACGACCCAGACAAGCCCAAGCGCAAACGAACGCCGCGCAAGAACAGGGTGGGAACCGGAAAGCGCAGCGGACAGGGAGAGGTACCACCAGGCTCGCTCAGCAGCGAAGACCAAGTTCGGATTGAAGACCGGTTTCGCGCGCTGGCAGAGTGCTTTGAGTTGATGGTTCAGAAAAAGCACTTGCTCTCGTTTGCGCACTATGGACTTGTGAACTCAGTGGAGACCCCGTCAGCCACCTACTGTGCAATGCCAGCCAACATAGGCGGGACAGACCGATCCTGGGCTTTTGTCGACGAGCGCCCCCGGATGTGCTGGGTCGTCGAATTGACCCGATCAGATGGACAACGGTTCTATTGGCTGGAAACCGAATCCAGGGGCGAAAAGCACCATCGGGCACTTCTCTTGCGAATGCAAGCTAACGCTTCTCTGCCTGCCGCCACCTTGGACACTCTCCTCAAGCAAGTGGTTCTTGGCAAAGGTGTCTGGAAAACTAAAAATCTCGCCCTCAACGACGACGCCTTCGCTACGTGCACCATCAATCACCGCTACCAGGACGGAATGGTCAAGCCTTCGCTCGTGCTGGACAAGATGGAGGAGCTCGCGGGTATACCTCGGTCCTGAGACTCATGCATTGAGTTTGTCCAGGTGGTACTGCACTGCCGCAGTGCTCAAATGATCCGAAGCCATACGTCCGGGAAACACCCAACTCTCACCGGATTCCTGTGCCGATGATGGCCTCGCTGCCATTTCACGCATCAGTGCGGCGACCTCCTGCGGGGCGTCGACCCACTCATCCTTCAAGAACACCTTTGCTCCTGACGCAGAGAGCGCCAACTGGTCCATGCGCAACTGAAGCACATGTTCAAGCCGGGCTCCAAACAGGATGGAGACAAGCTTCGCAATCAGCGGCAACCGTTCATGGCGGCGTATTACGTGCTCAAGACGGTCCTGAATCCTGCGTACCTCCCTGGCGCGATGCGCCGCTGTCGGTAGCTGGCCTGCCTTCTTCTGAATCTGAAGACGCAACGAGACTAAACCAGTTGCGCGAAGGTAGGAGACGAATGCGCTGGCCGAGGCCGTCGATCCTGGAGACTTTCTCAGGTACTGCTCCAGTGCGGTGTCGGACAGGTAGGCGGCACGGCTGACCTGGCTGTGTTGCAGAAGCTGTATTGCCACGTGCAGATAGACCTTGATGCTCCGCAGCGACAGCGGCTTTTCTTTGGCCTGCATGAAGCGATAAAACCCCCGCACATCCGACTCCCAAGACTTCCCTGCGACCTCCAGCAATTGACGCTCGATCAGCCGCTCGAGAGACGTTTGAAGCCGCTCGTGGTTGTTGGCAGTCAACAACCCAGTTTCGTTCATGTACTGCGCCAGAATGCCCATCGACCGGATTTCCTCTGTCGTGAACAGCTTCTGCAGGAATTTGTCGTCGATGTCGCCGCCAGTCACTGAAACGGCGTTGTCGATACGCATCAGAGCCTGTGCATAGCGAGCGAAGCCCGCAGCCACCTTGCTCTCCCGGCCACTGCCGTTGGCCCATCCCACGAAGGACAGTGTCAATTGCTGCGCCTGTTGATCGCTCATCAAATCAATTGCAGCTTGCGCCTTCACCCAATTGGCACGTTTGATGCCGCAAGCAAAGCAGCGTGCAGTGCCCGTTCCACCCACAGTGACCCCGCAGTCAGGACAGGCGTGAGTCGCGTCCAGGTTCTCGGCACATGCCTTGCACAATGGCTCGCGTGACAGCAGCATAAGAAACACGGTGCGGTGTTTTGAGCACTGCTTGCACGTCGCACAGGTCTGATCACGGACACACTGATCACACATGCGGCCGAGCGCTTCCATCCCACTGACCCGGGTAAGGCGCTGCGTGGGCTTCTCGCACACTTGGCAGGGTTTGGCCGATCGGAAGTACCTTGCGCACACGGCACATGCGGCTTGATCGCCGACACGCAGTGCCGCGCGAGGCGTAGGTTTTGCGCAGCGAAGGCACGTCTGATCCTTCAGCTTGCAACTGCGGCAGACAGGCCGCTCTTCAGCGCGATGGCTGCGCGCTGTGCCGCCACATATGTGACAAGTGCGGATAGGGAAAATCCGTGGATAGCAGTTCGAACAATAGCTGACGCCCAGATGCACGCGGTGCGCCTTTTGCATCCCACGCTCGCACTCTCCACACCTTCCTCTGGCAAGCTTCGTGCCCAGATATTCGCTGTCATTCATAGTTATTGAGATACGCGCGCTCGCGAGCGACGCGGCCAGCGCACCTTGCGTGCCAAATCAAGAAGCAACTGGGCGCGCACCTGAGGGTCGGTTGGCATCGAGGTCGACCGTTTGGGTTTCTCACGCACGTCGCGGGCTCGGTTGTATCCGCACCATACCAAGGCACCCCGTGAAGGGTGACATGCCAAGCGCATGATGCGGCCCTCCTGGCTGCGCAAGAGCTCAGCGCGCTCCCAAGTTCGCCAGTAACTCCAATGCTCACCTGCACGGGCGAATCGCGGATCACGTGCGGTGACTTCGCTCAGATGCCGATACAGGGCGCAGAGCGGCCCGGGTTTTCCTGCAAAAGCATCATTCCAAATTCTCTCAAGATGACCGTGCAACTCCAGATCGCACCCTGAGACAGAGAGCGACTCGCGTCCGCAGAGACTGGCAGCACACCGCCCACAGCGCGCCAACACCAGCTCATCATTGCTATAAGGTGTGAACGGCTTCCTGCACTCGGGACAGCAGTCCTGCAGAAGTAGTGAGTGCTCTGGACAAAACCAATTCGTGGCGATACGCCAATCCCTGCGGAGATATCGATCCGGGGCGCCTAGACACCTGCAGCAATACATCTGACCGTAGCGCTTGCGCGCCCACTGAACAAGGCCGACATAAGTGATCCAAGGCTCGAAGCCGATGGCTTGTACCGGGACACCGCACTGTGCAAGAAAGCTGTTGACTGTCATGGCGTCCAACTGGGCGCGCCCGATGCACAGACCTTCTGCAAACTTCTCCAAGAACGTCGCATTGACACTGCGATCAATATCACGCGACCAGACGTCCCGTGTCAAATCCATGGATTTCACGAAAGATGCTGGGTTGTGCGCGGCAGCCCAGGCACGCCTGGCCAGCAGCGATCCCAACAACTCGTCCGGGTGAGGCGCTAGCAGCGAATTAGATTGCACCATCGGTGCGCCCTCCATTGAGAAGGCGCTTGACGAGCTCGTCTATCGCTTTGTCTAGCAGGACGTAGGTAATCCGACTCTCACCTTCGCGCAGGGCCATCTCTGCGGCTGCCCGCACGATCGCACGCACAGATCCAATGGTGCGAGCAGACTTCGTATAGATCAGCTGGACCAGCTTGCCTTGGCTTAAACCAGATGGCTTGGGCAACGGAATGTACATCTCAAAGCTTGCCAGCAAGCGCTGGAAATCCGCATTGGCCTGCCACCTGGGCAAGGCAAGCTTCTGAAACCGGGTCATGAACTGGGGATCAGTGGCAAGCGCTCGCGTTACCTCCTGGGTGCCGCTGCAGACTACAGAAATATTGCGCGTGTTGGAGAGCCGCTTTAGCGCCGCCATGAACAATCGCTGATTGCGCGCAGTTCCATTGAGCATCGCGTGCAGCTCATCAATCACCAGGGTAGTTGTCTGGTGGGCGATCAACTCCTGCGAGACGACCGCCTCCAATCGCTCCGGCGCGGCATCGGGTCTGTGCGGAATGTCCAAGGCGGTAAGGATCGCGCTGAACAGGCGGCCCTCATCGGGCGCCGGCGGACACTCTGCCCACAACACCTTGGTGATGGGGTTTCCAGTCGCATCCAGAACCACCGGATTGCGATTTATAAGCTCGCTGGTCAACGAGGTCTTCCCGTTGTCGCTGTCTGCAATCACTGCTCGGCACGGTGGTCGCTGGACACGAGGATAGGTCACCACATCCGCAAGATCTCGCAAGATGGCCTCAGCGGCCGGATACTCAATGAATCGATCTTTGCGCACAAAGTGGAGGCGATCCTCCAGGGAGGACTGCAGCACCGCCTGAGCGTCGGAATGAAGATGCGCAAAATCCATTAGCTACGCGTACTAAAAGGAAGGACCGGCGCGTCGGAGAATCCAGAGAACATTTCCGAAGGGTCGGGCGCAGGGTTGACCCCACCCAGCATGCGATCCTCGATCTGCGAGCGATCGGGCAGCTTTGGCTTGGTAGTCTTTTTACCCGCCTGGCTCGATTTGCCTGACCGGGCAGCCTTTCTGGCCGCAGTGGTGGTAGCAACCGAAGCGGCCTCACGTTTCTTGGAGCGCTGGCGATAGCCGGCCTTGGCTTCCGTGTCTTCCATCGCCTTGCCTGCTGCGTCATCGCGCGACCTCAGAGCAGAGAACTCCTCGCCAGTCAGCTGGTTCTCGTAGTCGGTATCAGGCTGAAGAGGGAACTGAGGAATCCTGTAGTACTGCCTTGTTTGCGGATCGAGAAACCAGATCGCATCACGGTGCCTCGGGTGCTCCTTGATAACGAACTTCTTTTTTTTGCCTGTTTTTAGATCGACGTAGTTGATCCAGGGAATCAAAACTTCTGAGAAGTAGTCGGCCTTGTTGATACGGATCCCTGTGGGGCTTACGACCCGCGTATCCTGCGGCAGGAAATCGAAGATCAGTTTTTCCGGATCAGTGATTAGTTGGGGAAATCCGCAGGCTGGGGTTTTGCTCGTACCGAGGATTGCTTCTTCCCAAGCTTTGATCGGAGGCTTCCTCAACGCGCCATGCTTGCTCACGTGGTAATGGTTGACGATCCAGTCGGCGATCTCGACTTCCAGTTCACGCAGTGTGTAGGCAGACTTCTTTTTGGAGTCATAGTCGCCTCGCTTTTGCGGATTCGAAAACGTCGTTCCAGGCTTCTTCTGAAGCATCATGTTGACGTTACCGATCATCCGTTCTATGTGGCCCCCATAGCGAGGAGTTTTGACACGGCGAAACTCAGTGTCAATGCGCTGCTCATGGCAAGCATGCTCTAGAACCGCGCCACGAAACTCTTTGGCGTTGTCACAGTGCACCTTGTGGATCTTGCCCTGAACTGGCCAGGAACCGCTCAGATCTAGCTCCGCAAGGTAATCCTTTTTGGACAACATGCCCATCGCAAGCGCCATGCCGGCTGACGTCGAGTTGGGCGTCGACATGCTCAAGTAGAAGCCCACGATCATGCGGGTATAGACGTCGATGACCAGCGTCAGCCAGGGTCGTCCCCAGGGTTCACGCGTATCCGAATAGACGACAGTCATGTCCAAATGGACATGGTCGATCTGCACGACACCGAGAACATTCCTGGTGGGGGGAAACTCGCCGGGCGTGGGCGTGAACTTGTCGGCCTCCTGCGAGAAACCTCTTGCTCTGTGAACCTCTTTAGCCGGTATCTTTTTGATCCGGTTCCGCACTGAATTTATATGCGGCAGCTTGATCTTTTCAGCCTTGCATCTCTCATCAAGCTCCTGAAACACATCCACTACTTTGAGCTTCTGGTCCTGAAGATAGAACTCGTTGATGATGTCTCGGATCATCTCTTCTACCCGCTCGGGTAGGCGCGGGCCCTTCGGACCTCGTTGCCCTGGGATAAGCCCTACAAGGGAGCCCGCATGTTCGTAGTCTTTGATGAGCCGATAGACCGAGGCGATGCTCAGAGCCATCGTCGCAGCGACGCGTGCCACGTCATCGCGCGTTCGCGAGTCCTTGCCTATCAGCTCGTTAAGCTGCTCCAAGCGCTTTTTTGCCAAGTCCTGCTCTGCTTTGGAGAATGCAGCGAGCGCCGGCAGCGGCTCAGCCTTCGCGGCTGAAGACTCGAGAACAGTGTTGGGATGTCTCAAATGGTCCAGCAGGACACTTTCTGTACGACCATTCTGCGCGTGCTGAACGATCACCCGATCGAGTGACAGCACGGCGCATACACGATGCAACTCGTTTTTGTAGGCAACCGCGGCACCGGGTCTCACATCGAATGCTGTGACGGTCTCAGTTGGTATCTGAGTCATCTATGAGTACCTCCTCGAACCAGATTTCTGACGCCATGTTGAGCGGAAAAGCTAGGTTGACACCTATGTATCCCATGGTGAGGAGACGCCACATCACCCCCACAGCCATTGCGCGGTTCTCAAAGTCCTGGAATGCAGCTGCGAGCAGAACTCCTGGAGTCGTGACCTGCAGCTCCTCCAGCGTTTCCAGCAATCGAAGGCCCAAGCCGGCTTTGTCGTCGTAGGTGCGAAAGCCACGAAGAAAAGTGACGTTATCGAGGTAGGGGCCTCGAATCTGTCGCTCAGTCACGACCCGGAAGCTCCAACCTCGGGAGCGACACAACTGCCTCGCTGCCCTGAACCCAAACTCCAGTTCACTCCAGCGATCCCTCAACTCTTCACGGTACTTGATCTCATACAACCCCGGACGGCGCCTTCCGCGCCCGTCCTCAGAACGGAATTTCAGAAGAAAGTCAACTGTGTACCGGCGCAGCCGACCGTTACCAACTCGATACCGAATGCACAACGGCTGGCTGATGATCGTGTCGACCTCGCTATCAAAGTCTGCCAAGTAGGCGAAGTCGCGCTCAAGAGTGCTTTCATACGGCACGGTTTCGCCCGATGCTTGGGCTCGCCCCGTCACGGAGCGATAGCTCCTCGGAATCTTGCGCACACCCTTTTCTGATTCAGTCACATCAATTATTGTAATTTCGCGATCAGTCATAGAAAATTGTGTAGCCAGTCTCATCAGCCAATAGTGTATCAAGGCGTCAGCTTTAGGGAAACGCACAGAATAAGTCTCATAAATTATTGTAATCGACAGGGGTTCGCCGCCCCAGCCCGGAGAAATATCGCTGGCCCACCATGGGGTGCTGTTTCTGGATGAGATGCCGGAATTTCCCCGCTCCGCCCTGGAGGCCCTGCGCGAGCCGCTGGAAACCGGGCGCGTCACCATTGCGCGGGCGGCACGGCGCGCAGAATTTCCGGCCAGCTTTCAATTGGTGGCGGCCATGAACCCGTGCCCCTGCGGTTTTCTGGGGTCGGCGCAGCGTGCCTGCCGCTGCACGCCCGACCAGGTGGCACGCTACCAGGGCAAGCTCAGCGGCCCGCTGCTCGACCGCATCGACCTGCATGTGGAAGTGCCCGCCCTGCCCGCCAGCGATCTGCTGGACGCGCCGCCGGGGGAGGCCAGCGCCGCCGTGCGCGAGCGCGTGGCCCGCGCCCGCCAGGCCGCCATCACCCGCCAGGGCAAAACCAACCAGGCGCTGCAGGGTCAGGAAATCGACACCCACACCGCGCTGGAGCCCGCCGCCGCGCAGTTTCTGCAGACCGCAGCGGCGCGCCTGGGCTGGTCGGCCCGCAGCACGCACCGCACGCTGAAGGTGGCGCGCACCATTGCCGACCTGGCGGGCACCGCCAGCACCCAGGTGGCGCATGTGGCCGAGGCCGTGCAATACCGGCGCGTGCTGCGCGGGCCCGTGGGCTGATTCCTTGCAGCAACGCCCTCACTGCATTGTTATAAAAACTCACACACCCAGATACTGCCGCCGCACCGCCTGGTCGGCCACCAGCGCCGCCATGCTGCTGTGGTGGCGGATCTGGCCCTTTTCCAGCACATAGGCGCGGTCGGCCACCGCTTCGGCAAAGTGCAGGTTCTGCTCGGACAGCAGCACGCTCACGCCCTGGGCCTTGAGCTGGCGGATGGTGTGGGCCATCTGCTCGACGATCAGCGGCGCCACGCCTTCGGACGGCTCATCGAGCAGCACCAGCAGGGGCTGGCCCATCAGGGTGCGCGCCACGGTGAGCATCTGCTGCTCGCCGCCGCTCATGCGCCCGCCGGGCCGGCGGGGCATTGCGCCCAGGTTGGGAAACAGCGCGAACAGGCGCTCGGGCGTCCAGTGCGGCGCGGCGCTGCCGTCGGGCCAGTGGCGCGCGCCCTGGCGCCCTACTTCGAGGTTGTCGAGCACGCTCAGGTCGGTGAAGATGCGCCGGTCTTCGGGCACATAGCCGAGCCCCATGCGCGCCACCTGGTAGGGCGCGCTGCGCGCGATGTCGCGCCCCAGAAAACGCAGCCGGCCCCCAGGGTGAACGTGTCGGCGCACTTCCAGCCCCACGATGGACTTGAGCGTGGTGGACTTGCCGGCGCCATTGCGGCCCATCAGCGCCACGACCTCGCCGCGCCCCACCTGCAGATCGACGCCAAACAGCACCTGCGCGGCGCCATACCAGGCGTCCAGGCCCTGCACCTCCAGCAAGGGTGAAAGCGCAGCGGCCGTCATGCCTGCCCCCCGGCGACCGCTGCCTGGCCGAACATGCTGCCACTGCCCAGGTACACCTCCTGCACGCGGGCGTTGTCGCGAATGGCCTGCGGCGGGCCCTCGGCCAGCAGGCGCCCGCGCGCCAGCACCATCACGCGGTCGGCGTGGGCAAACACCACATCCATGCTGTGCTCGGTGAACAGCACGCCCATCGCCCGCTCGCGCGCGAGCTGCCGCGTGAGGGCCATCAGCGCCAGGCGCTCGGCCGGCCCCATGCCGGCCGTGGGTTCATCCATCAGCAGCAGCCGGGGCCCATGGGCCAGCGCCATGGCCAGTTCCACCCGTTTGACGTCGCCATAGGCCAGCGTGCTGCAGGGGCGCGGGGCCTGGGCCGCCATGCCCACCTGCGCCAGCAGGGCCAGCGCATCGTCACGCCGGTGGTCCTGCGCGCGGGGCCAGAACGAGAACAGGCGCCGGTCGGCCGACAGCAGGGCCATCTGCACGTTTTCCACCACGGTGAGCGAGGCAAAGGTTTCGGCGATCTGGAAGGTGCGCCCCACGCCCTGGCGCCAGATGGCGCGCGGCGGCAGGCCGGCAATGTCCACGCCCGCCAGCCGGATGCTGCCCGCATCGGGCCGCAACTGGCCGCCCACCATGTTGAAGGTGGTGGACTTGCCCGCGCCGTTGGGGCCGATCAGCGCCAGCATCTCGCCGGGCGCCAGCGTGAAATCCACGCCATCGACCGCCTGCACGCCGCCAAAGGCCTTGCGCAGGCCGGTCACCTGCAGCAGCGGGGACGCTGGGCTCATGGCACGCTCCTGCGGCGGGCCTGCCAGCGCAGGGCCAGCTGCCGGGCAAAGCCCGCCAGCCCCTGAGGGAACAGCAGCACCAGCGCCAGCATGGTGCCGCCCAGCACGGCGCGCCAGTAGTCGGTGTTGCGTGCCACCGTGTCGTGCAGCCAGGTGAAGGTGGCCGCGCCCACCCAGGGGCCCGCCAGCGTCTGCACGCCGCCCAGCAGCACCATCACCAGGCCGTCCACCGACTTGCCCACCGACAGGCTCTCGGGCGAAATGCTGCCCTTGGAAAATACATACAAGGCCCCGGCCAGGCCGGCCAGCACGCCGGCCAGCACAAACGCGGTCCACTGCAGGCGCCGCCCATCCATGCCGATGGCGTCCGCCCGCAGGGCCGAGTCGCGCAGCGCGCGCAGCGCATAGCCAAACGGCGCCAACAGCACGCGCCGCAGCAGCAGCACACCCGCCGCCACCAGGGCCAGCGTCAGCAGGTAATAGGCCTGCTGGCTGGCCAGCCAAGGTGCGGGCCACACGCCGGCAAGACCGTTGCTGCCGCCGGTGACGGCGTCCCACTGGTAGCACAGCGCCCAGGTGATCTGCGCAAACGCCAGCGTGAGCATGGTGAGGTAAACGCCCGACAGCCGCACGCAGAACCAGCCATAGACCAGCGCCCCCCCGCCCGCCGCCAGCGGTGCCAGCAGCAGGGCCAGTTCCATGGGTACCGCGGCCGATTGCACCAGCAGCGCCGCCGCATAGGCCCCCAGCCCGAAGTAGGCGGCATGGCCGAACGAGTGCATGCCCGCCGGCCCCATGAGGAAATGCAGGCTGGAGGCAAAGAGCACCGCCACCAGCAGGTCCACCAGCAGCACCGGCGCATAGGGCCAGGCCCCGGCCAGCAGCGGCACCATGGCCAGCGCGGCCAGCAGGGCCCAGCCAGCCCATTGCACGCCCCGGCTGGCAGGGTGCAGCGGCGCCTCGGCCATGCCCGCCGCGCGCACCGGCGGCTGCGGCCGTCCCAGCAGCCCCCAGGGCCGCCACACCAGCACCACGGCCATGACCAGGAACTCCACCACCAGCGTCATCTTGGACAGCGACAGGCTGATGCCTCCCACCTCCACCAGCCCGGCCCACACGCACACCGCCTTGAGCTCGGCAATCAGCAGCGCCGCCACGAACGCGCCGGGGATCGAGCCCATGCCGCCGACCACCACGACCACGAAGGCCGCGCCGATGGTGTTCAGGTCCATGTCGAGCTGGGCGGGCTCGCGCGGCAGCTGCAACGCACCCGCCAGGCCCGCCAGCAAGGCACCCAGCGCAAACACCCCCGTGAACAGCCAGGCCTGGTTGACGCCCAGGGCGCCTACCATGCCGCGGTCCTGCGTGGCCGCGCGCACCAGCGTGCCCCAGCGCGTGCGGTGCAGGCCCAGCCACAGCAGGCCCAGCACCAGCGGACCCACGGCCATCAGGAACAGGTCGTAGGTGGGAAACTGCCGCCCGAGAATGTCCACCGCCCCTTCCAGCCCCGGCGCGCGCGGCCCGAAAAGCTCTTCCGGGCCCCAGGCCCACAGCACGGCATCCTTGATCACCAGCACCAGCGCGAAGGTGGCCAGCAGCTGAAACAGCTCGGGCGCGCGGTAGATGCGGCGCAGCAGCAGCACCTCCACCAGCGCCCCCAGGGCCGCCGTGGCCAGCGGTGCCAGCAGCAGGGCCGGCCAGAAACCGATCGTGGCGCCCAGGCGTTCCACCAGCGAATAGGCCAGGTAGATGCCCAGCATGAAGAACGAGCCGTGGGCGAAATTGACGATGCGCATGACCCCGAAGATCAGCGACAGCCCCGCCGCCACCAGAAACAGTGACGAGGCCGAGGCCAGCCCGTTGAGCAACTGCACCAGCAGGCCGGAAAAACTCATGCGCACAAATCCAGGCGGTGCAGGAGCATGGCCTCGTGCATGTCAGTTGGCTGCGCGCAGTTTCCGGACCTCGTCGGCCGATGGCTGAAAGCGCGCCCCGTCGAGGTAGCGGAAGTCCGCCATCACGCCCGTGCCGTTTTGCAGGCGCGTACGGCCCACGAAGGTGCCCATGGTGGACTGGTGGTCTTCGGGCCGGTAGCGGATGGTGCCGAACGGCGACGCCACCTCCAGCCCCTTGAAGGCGGCGATCAGCTTTTCGGTGTCGCTGCCACCGGCCTTGCGCAAGCCTGCGGCCAGCGACTGGATGGCCGTGTAGCCCACCACCGAGCCCAGGCGGGGGTGGTCGTTGAAGCGTTCCTTGTAGGCCTTGAGGAACGCCTGGTGCTCCGGTGTCTGGATGGCATACCAGGGATAGCCGGTGACGACCCAGCCCACCGGCGCCTCGCCCTTGAGCGGGTCCAGGTATTCGGGCTCGCCGGTCAGCAGGCTCACCACCTCGCGCCCCTTGAACAGGCCGCGGGTGTTGCCTTCGCGCACCAGGCGGGCCAGGTCGGCGGCGAACAGCACATTGAAGATGGCGTCGGGCTTGGCATCGGCCAGGGCCTGCACCACGCTGCCCGCATCCACCTTGCCCAGGGGCGGCGCCTGCTCGGCGACAAACTCCACATCGGGCTGGGCGGCCTTGAGCAGCTTCTTGAAGGTGGCCGCCGCCGACTGGCCGTATTCATAGTTGGGATAGACGATGGCCCAGCGCTTCTTCTTCAGCGCCGCGGCCTCGGGCACGAGCATGGCCACCTGCATGTAGGTGGAAGCGCGCAGGCGGAAGGTGTAGCGGTTGCCGTTTTCCCAGACGATCTTGTCGGTCAGCGGCTCGGCCGCCAGAAAAAAGACCTTTTTCTGCCGCGCAAAGTCGGTCAGGGCCAGCCCCACATGCGACAGGAAGCTGCCCATGAGCACATCCACCTTTTCGCGCGCCAGCAGCTCGTCGGCGGCCCGCACGGCGTCGCCGGGGTTGCCGTTGTCGTCGCGCACCACCAGCTCCAGCTTGCGGCCCTGGATGCCGCCCGCGCCGTTGATCTCGGCCACGGCCAGCTCCATCCCCTTCTTGTAAGGGGCCAGGAAGGCGGGCTGGGCCTTGTAGCTGTTGATTTCACCAATCCGGATCGCGCCCTGGGCATGCACCGCACCGGCGGTACATGCCAGCCCGGCCACCAACAGGGCCCGACGGGCGACGGAGAAGCTGCGCATGGGGAGGTTCCTTTGTCCAACATCATGACGGTCGAAGACTCAAAATGTACCGCCCCTCCCATTTGCCGGACAATGCACGGGTTTGCCCGCCAGTCCGGGGTGCCCGCCAGGCCTCGCCACGCCAGCACCGCCACCGCCCTGACAGGCTGAGACCGCCCCCCGTCGGGGCCTTGTTTTTTCATTCCTGCAAGAAAACCATGAGTGCATTTCTCGAAGAACGCGTTCTGACCGTTCACCACTGGACCGACCGGCTTTTCAGCTTCACCACCACCCGCGACCCGGCGCTGCGCTTTTCCAATGGGCACTTCACCATGATCGGCCTGAAGGTGAACGACAAGCCACTGCTGCGCGCCTACAGCATCGTCAGCGCCAACTACGAAGAGCACCTGGAGTTCTTGAGCATCAAGGTGCCCGACGGCCCGCTGACCTCGCGCCTGCAGCACATCCAGGTGGGCGACACCATCGTGGTCGGCAAGAAGCCCACTGGCACCCTGCTGATCGACTACCTGCTGCCGGCCAAGCGCCTGTACATGCTGTCCACCGGCACGGGCCTGGCGCCGTTCATGAGCGTGATCCGCGACCCGGAAACCTATGAGAAGTTCGAAGAGGTGGTCCTGGTGCACGGCGTGCGCCAGGTGTCCGAGCTGGCCTACCACGACTACATCACCCAGGAGCTGCCCCAGCACGAGTTCCTGGGCGAGCTGGTGAGCAAGCAGCTCAAGTACTACCCCACGGTGACGCGCGAGCCGTTTCGCAACCAGGGCCGCATCAACGATCTGATCGAAAGCGGCAAGCTGTTCACCGACCTCGACATCCCGGCGCTGAACCCGCTGGAAGACCGCGTGATGCTCTGCGGCAGCCCCGAAATGCTGGCTTCGCTCAAGCACATCCTGGAGCACCGCGATTTCGAGGAAGGCAACACCACCAAGCCCGGCGACTTCGTGATCGAGCGCGCCTTCGTCGAGAAATAAGCCCGCTGCCGGCTGGCAGGCAGCACTGGCCGGGCGCCCAGCGCCTGGTCATTCCGTTGCCAAGCCATTCGTGTCCAGGCGCGAAGCCGCAGACAGTGCTGCAGCACGGCAAGGCGAAGCAACAACGACACGGATGGCGTGGAAAGGGAATCAGGCGTCAGACCAGCTGTCAGACCAGCTCGAATCCCTTGCCTTGCAAACGCACGGGCGCGCCTTCGGGCACGGGCTGCGAGCGCGTGAAGCGGCGCACCGAGCCATCGTCCATGCGCACGCGCACCTCGTACACCGTCTGGGTGCGCGTGCGCTGTTCTACCGTGTGGCCCACGTAGCCACCACCCACGGCGCCCAGCACCGTGGCGGCCGTGCGGCCGGAGCCCTTGCCCACCTGGTTGCCCAGCACGCCGCCGAGCACACCACCGGCGACCGCGCCCAGGCCGGTGGCGGGAGCGGCCTGCTGCACCGCCTGCACGGATTCGATGCGTCCGCACACCGTGCACAACGGCGCCCGGGCGGCCTCCTGGCGCACAGGGGTTTCGTCATACCGCGCGGGTTGGGGAGCCTGCGGGTAGGCACGGGCCGCAGCGCGTTGCCCGGTGGGTGTTGCGGGCCCCTGATTTGCTACATATTCATGGGCTATTGGCGCTTTCTGGTCAAGCGCTACAGGTCTTTTTTCCTCAATGATTTCGTTGTCTGGCGTGCGCGCCGCAGGCGCCATCCGGGCTGCGCCTTCGGCCACCGCGTCCGGGCGCTGCTGCGCCACCAGCGTTGCGCCCAGCGCCAGCACGCACAGGCCCAGCGCGGCAATGGCGGCCCACAGCCATTTCAGGGGCACGCCACCGGGGGTTGCGGCCAAAGGGGCCTGGGGAGCAGCGGAGGGGGTGGGTTGCATGTTTTTGCCTTTCTCAACAGATCGAATACAGCCTCTGCGACAGCACTCGCAGACCTGCCCTGAAGTTACACACTGCACCGGCAGGATTGGATGCCTCCCATGTAAGCGGGGGTAAGAGCCTTCAGCAATTTCTCATGGCCGCGCGGCGGGGCCCAGCGCCTCTTCACAGGCGCGCGCGCAGCCGGCAGACAACAGCAGCACCGCCGACGCAAAATAGATCCACATCAGCAGCACCACCAGCGAACCCGCCGCCCCGTAGGCGGAAACCACCGCCGCGGTGGACAGGTAAACCGCCAGCACATGCCGCCCCGCCGTGAACAGCGATGCGCCCATCACCGCGCCCAGCCACAGAAACCGCAGCCGGGGCTTGGGGCCGGCGCTCATGCGCATCAAGCCCACAAAAAGGGCCGCGCAGACGCCAAACGCGGCGGCTTCGTTGAGCACCCGCAACAGCGGCGCTATCGGCAGCCAGTGGCCGGCCCAGCCGGCCAACAGGTTCAGCAGGGTCGAGATCACCAGGGACACCAGCAGCAAAAAGCCGAACGCCAGCACATACGCCACGCCACGCAGGCGCAGCGAAGCACCGTGCCACCACGGCAGGGGCTGCACCGCACCACGCCCGTGGGTCCACAGCCGCTGCAGCGCAGACTGCAGCTCGCCAAACACCCCGGTGGCGCCAAACAACAGCACGAAAAAACCCAGCAGCGAGGCCAGCAGCCCTTGCGCGGGCTCCTGGGCACTGGCCAGGGCCTGGTGTATGACCGTTGCCCCCTGCTCGCCCACAAGGGTGCCGATCTGCGCAATCAGGCCCTGCTGCAGGCTGTCGCGGTCCAGCCACCAGCCGAGCAGGGCCACCAGCAGCACCAGCAGCGGCGCCAGGCTCAGGATGCCGTAGAACGACATGGCCGCGCTCATGCGGGCGCCGTCGGCGTCCATCCACAACCACACCGCCCGCCGCAGCGGCCGCAGCACGCGGACGCCCCTGCGCGCCGCCGCCCGTACGGGCCGGTAAAGGTACAGGCCATTCATGCAGGCAAGGCTACCCAGGCGCAGCCCGCTTGCCCATCGGACAGATGGTGCAGCCTGGGTAGTCCGGCTCCCACAGCCTTACACTCTGCCTGCCTTTGGACAGGCACGAAGACAGGACACCATTTATGCAGATTCGCTGCGCACTGGTCGGCATGCCCGGCTCGGGCAAATCCACCGTCGGCCGGCAGCTGGCCCACCGGGCCGGGGTGCCCTTCATCGACCTGGATCACCGGCTGGAGCGGACCATCGGTACCACCATCCGCCACTTCTTCGAGGTGGAGGGCGAAGCGCGATTTCGCGACCTCGAATCACAGCTGCTGGCCGAGGTGGCGCAGCTGCCCGGCGGCCTGGTGCTGTCCACCGGCGGCGGCGCCGTGCTGCGCCCCGAAAACCGCGAGGTGCTGCGCCAGTTTGGCAACGTGCTGTATTTGCGTGCATCGCCCGAAGAAATCTACAAGCGCGTGAAGCACGACAAGACACGCCCGCTGCTGCAGGGTGGCAACCCCCTGGAGAAGTTGCGCGAACTCTATGCCCAGCGCGACCCCCTGTACCGCGAAACCGCGCACTACGTGATCGAGACGGGGCGCCCCTCGGTGAGCACCCTGGTCAACAGGGTGATGATGCAGCTGGAGATGGCGCAAGGCGCCGCCGCTGCGCCCCCGGCTGCGCAGGCCTGATGGAAGATTGGCGGCGCCCACCCTGCCCTGTGCGGAGGCGCCAAGACACGAGGATGGCCTGGCCGGGGCTGACAGCCACCGACAGCGTAGCCTCTCGCTGGAGCGCCGCCAGCAGGACACAAAAAAGGGGCCGAAGCCCCCTGTGCATGATCGGCGTACTGCGGCGACCCCGGGCCCTCAGTCTTGCTTGCTCTTGCGGCGCGATACTGCCACCGCACCCGCCAGGGCCAGACCCAGCAGGGCCAGGGAGCCGGGCTCGGGCACCGTGATCGACTCCACTTTCACCGCCATGTCCTGGAAGTCATTGTCGGTGCCATCTTCAAACGCAAAAATCCAGTTGGTCGACGTGCCACCCTGGAACGCCAGAAAATCGGTGGCTCCGCCCAGGTTCATGCTGTCAATGGAATAGGCGGTTTTTCCAGCACCCGTCGCGAAATAGAAGCCGAAACTGGTGGGATTGATCAGTGCGTTAGAAAACAGGCCGCAATTGACCTGTGTACCACACTGGCTCTGGAAGGTGGGGCCAGCGGAAATGATCATCTGGCCGTTGCCGATCCCGATACCCACGGCACTTTGCTGCAGGGTGGTTGAACCACCCACCGCACCGCCAAAGAACAGGTCAACGGTGTAAATGTTGCTGGTATCGGTACCAAACCACATACCGAATTTTTGGCTGCTGGCGCCACTGGTCTGTTCGATGATCAGTGTGGGGATCATGGTGGCCGAACTGGTGGCAGAGCCCCACAGGCCTGCCGCGCTCTGGTCGTTGGCCGCGCTTACTGCGCCGGCGCCAAACACGTTATCCAAGACAGTTTGCAGCGATTGCTCGCCCGCCGCAGTCGCCCCGAGGGCCACAGGACGCACGTTGGTGTTGACAATCGGCACCGCATGAGCGGTTGCAGATAGGAGCATGCCTGCGACGATAGCTGCTGCGGTTTTGAATTCCATGGTGTGACCCCCTCTGTAAGTAGTCGCTGAAAACTGCGACCTCGACTTACAAAAGCACACACCATGCCACTCAGAAAAATCAACAACTTACGTTGCTTCACGGCCCGGATTGTCAAAATATTCGACACAATTCGCTACACGCCCCAGGTGCCGGGGCGTCCGCCGGGGTGCATCGAACCGGTATGCCCGCACTGTCCTTCAAAACCCAGCCCTGCGGACAACCCAAAGCCCCCCCCCCGCACGCAAGGTCTTCGGTTCTCAGGCGAGGACACTTGCACTGTATCGGCGAGCGCTTTCCGCGCTTTATTTCAGCGCCAGAGCATCACAGATTGGGCGCCAGCAGCTTGGCCAGCACCGCCTCGTCCATGCCCCGGCGCTCGGCCATGTCGTGCAGCTGGTCTTCGCCGATCCTGCCCACGTTGAAATACACGGCATCGGGGTGGCCGATGTAGAAGCCGCTCACGCTGGCGGCGGGCGTCATGGCCAGGCTTTCGGTGAGGTCCATGCCGATGTCCTCGCACTGCAGCTGCCGGAACAGGGCGGTCTTGGCGCTGTGGTCGGGGCAGGCGGGGTAACCGGGCGCGGGGCGGATGCCGTGGTACTTCTCGGCAATCATGTCCTCGTTGCTCAACGCCTCATCGCTGGCATAGCCCCACAGGTCGGTGCGCACGCGCTGGTGCAGGCATTCGGCAAAGGCCTCGGCCAGGCGGTCGGCCAGGCTCTTGAACAGGATGGCCGAGTAGTCGTCCAGCGCGTCGATGAAGGCCTTTTCCTTCTTCTCGATTCCCAGGCCCGCCGTCACCGCGAACAGGCCCGCATAGTCGGCAATGCCGCTGCTCTTGGGCGCCACGAAGTCGGCCAGGCAGCGGCTGGGCCGGGTCACGCCGTCGATCACATGCTTTTCGGTCTGCTGGCGCAGGCCGTACCAGGTCATGGCGACTTCGGTGCGGGTGTCGTCGGTGTAGAACTCGATGTCGTCATCGTTCACGCTGTTGGCGGGCAGCAGGGCCATCACGCCACTGGCGGTGAGCCAGCGGCCTTCGATGATCTTCTTGAGCATGGCCTGGCCGTCGGCAAACACGCGCGTGGCCTCCACGCCCACCACCTCGTCGGTCAGGATGGCGGGGTACGGGCCGGCCAGGTCCCAGGTCTGGAAGAACGGGCCCCAGTCGATGTATTTCGCCAGTTCGGCCAGGTCGAAGTTCTGGAACACCCGGCGGCCGAGGGCGCGCGGCACGGCGGGCTGGTAGGCCTGCCAGTCGATCGGCGTCTTGTTGGCGCGGGCCTTGGCCAGGGGCCACAGCGGCACCTGCTTCTTGTTGGCGTGCTGGGTGCGCACCTTGTCGTAGTCGGCGTTGACTTCCTGCACATAGCTCTCGACGCCGTCACCGAGCAGGCTTTGCGCCACGCTCACGCTGCGCGAGGCGTCGGGCACATAGACCACGGGGCCCTCGTAGTGCGGCGCGATCTTGACGGCCGTGTGCACGCGCGAGCAGGTGGCGCCGCCGATCAGCAGCGGAATTTTCTTGATGCGGAAATGCTCGTCCTTCTGCATCTCGCCGGCCACGTACTGCATTTCTTCGAGGCTGGGCGTGATCAGGCCCGACAGGCCCACGATGTCGGCGCCCTCGACCTTGGCGCGCGCCAGAATCTCGTGGCAGGGCACCATCACGCCCATGTTCACCACCTCGAAGTTGTTGCACTGCAGCACCACGGTGACGATGTTCTTGCCGATGTCGTGCACATCGCCCTTCACCGTGGCGATGACGATCTTGCCCTTGCTGCGCACGTCGCGGCCCGCAGCCTCGTCCTGGCGCTTTTCTTCCTCGATGTAGGGGATGAGGTGGGCCACCGCGAGCTTCATCACGCGCGCGCTTTTCACCACCTGGGGCAGGAACATCTTGCCCGCGCCGAACAGATCGCCCACGATGTTCATGCCGTCCATCAGCGGCCCTTCGATCACATGCAGCGGGCGGCCGCCCCTGGCCAGGATCTGCTGGTAGGCTTCTTCGGTGTCTTCGGTGATGAAGTCGGTGATGCCATGCACCAGCGCGTGGCTCAGGCGCTCGCCCACGGTCTTCGGATGCTCGGGCGTGCCGCGCCATTCGAGCTTCTTGCTCTCGTCCTTGGCGCCGCTCTTGGCGGTTTCGGCAACCTCGACCAGGCGTTCGCCGGCATCCGGGCGGCGGTTGAGCACCACGTCCTCCACGCGCTCGCGCAGCGTGGGTTCCAGATCGTCATAGACGCCCACCATGCCCGCGTTGACGATGCCCATGTCCATGCCGGCCTGGATCGCGTGGTACAGGAACACGGTGTGGATGGCTTCGCGCACCGGGTCGTTGCCGCGGAAGCTGAAGCTCACGTTGGACACGCCGCCCGACACCTTGGCGCCGGGCAGGTGCTGCTTGATCCAGCGCGTGGCCTCGATGAAATCGACCGCGTAGTTGTTGTGTTCCTCGATGCCGGTGGCCACGGCGAAGATGTTGGGGTCAAAAATGATGTCTTCGGGCGCAAAGCCCACCTCGTCCACCAGGATGCGGTAGGCGCGCTCGCAGATCTCGATCTTGCGCGCGTAGGTGTCGGCCTGGCCCTGCTCGTCGAAGGCCATGACCACGGCAGCGGCGCCGTAGCGCTTGACGAGCCGGGCCTCGTGCTTGAACTTCTCCACGCCCTCTTTCATGCTGATCGAGTTCACGATGCCCTTGCCCTGGATGCAGCGCAACCCGGCCTCGATCACCTCCCACTTGGAGCTGTCCACCATGATGGGCACGCGCGCGATGTCGGGCTCGGACGCGATCAGCTGCAGAAAGCGCACCATGGCCGCCTTGCTGTCGAGCATGGCCTCGTCCATGTTGATGTCGATGACCTGGGCGCCGTTTTCCACCTGCTGGCGCGCCACGGCCAGGGCCTCTTCGTACTGGCCATTCAGGATCATGCGGGCAAACGCCTTGGAGCCCGTGACGTTGGTGCGCTCGCCGATGTTGACGAACAGCGTGCCCTCGCCGATGGAGACAGGCTCCAGGCCGGACAGCTTCATGGGGGGAACGGAAATTTCAGACATGCGACTCACCTGTGCAGGAACAGCAGAAAAACAGGTGAGCGTCGTTGCGATGGGGCATGCGGTGCATGCGGCGCCCAAGCCTGACGGCCCCACCGGTGGTGGCAGCCGCTGCAACGCTCCTTGGGCGAGGCTGGATTTTAAGGGCGAACGCCCCGGCGCTCAGATGGCCGCAGGCTGCGCCGATGCCGGCAGCCCGAACACCCGGTCGAACCCCCAGTTGAAGACAAAGGTGTAGCAAAGAAAGAAAACGATGAGCGCCAGGTCCATCACGAAGGCCTGCCACAGGCTCACGTTGAACCACCAGGCAAACAGCGGCACCAGCGTGAACACCAGACCGCCCTCGAAGCCGATGGCATGGGCAATGCGGCGGCGCACGCTGCGCCCGCGCACGGCCTGGCGCGATTCCCAGCGCTCGAAGGCCCAGTTGAACAGCAGGTTCCAGACCACCGCCACCGCCGAGGCGGCCACCGATGCCACGCTGGAGTGCGCAGCACTCTGGCCCGTGAGCACTGCCAGCCCCCAGGTTGCCACGGCAATGGCGATGAGCTCGTACAAAGTCACATACAGCACGCGGCGGCGCACGCCCTGCAGGCCGGGGGCGGCGGGGGACGAGGAAACGGACAGGGTCACGGGTGCATGCACGGTCATGGCGGCACTTTATGTACGAATCACTGATATATAAAGTCAGCTTATTTCAGATTTATTGACAGATTGGCAGGCCATGGCCTTTTCTTCCGACAGCGTGCAGGTGTTTCTGGCGGTGCTCGACCGAGGCTCGTTTTCGGCCGCCGCGCGGGCGCTGTCGCGGGTGCCCTCGGCCGTGAGCATGACCATCGCCCACCTGGAGGCCGAGCTCGACGTGCAACTGTTCGACCGCAGCGGGCGCGAGCCCCGCCCCACAGCGGCGGCCCGGGCGCTGGAGCCGCAGGCGCGGCTGCTGGCCGCGCAGCTGCGGCAGCTCAATGCCCAGGCATTGGCGCTCACACAGGGCCTGGAGGAGCGCCTCACCCTGGCCATCGCCCCCGAGCTGCTGGCAGCGCGCTGGACGGCGCCGCTGGCCGCGCTGGCGCAGCAATACCCGCTGCTGCAGGTGGAGGTGCTGGCCGCGCCCCAGGGCGACGCGCTAGCCCTGCTGCACAGCGGGCGGGCACAACTGGCGCTGGTGTTCGAGCGCCCCAGCATCGACGGGCGCGAGGGTTTCCAGGAGGTGGGCAGCGAAACCCTGGTGGCCGTGATGGCGCCCCAGCACCCCGTGCTGGTGGCTGCGCGGGCGACCGCAGCTGCCCGCGGCGAGGCGCCCGAGCGGGCCCAGCTGCGCGAGGAACACCTCACCACCACGCGCCAGATCGTGGTGGCCAGCCGCGACCTGGCGCAGACCGACCCACGCTTCGTGTTTGCCCGCCACCACTGGCGCACCGACAGCCACCTGGCCGCCCTGGGCCTGATCGAGGCGGGCCTGGGCTGGGGCTGGCAGCCGCGCGCGCTGGTGCAGCCGCGCATCGCGGCCGGCTCGCTGGTGGAGATGCCGTTTGAAAACCTCAGCAACGGCGTGGCGCTATGGGTGGACGTGGTCTGGTCCAAAGAGCGCCCGCTGGGCCTGGGCGCGCGGCGCTTTGTGCAGCTGATCGCGCAGCAGGGTGCATCGGGTGGACAGGCCTGATTGACGACCAAAAAAGATTACGACGCTTATCCAGCAAGCGCCAGAAGCTATTCATTGCATAGCATTCAATGCCCATGTGTGCCGCAAGTGTGCATTGACCGGCCCGGCGCATTGCGCCAAGCTGGCCGCCCTACCCACCGAAAAACGACCATGAGCAAATCCCCCTTTCAAAGCAACGACAAGGCCCTGGCCAAGCGCTGGGCCGCCTGGCAACCCAAGCCGGCCAATGGCTCCGGCCCCAAACCGGTCTCGCTGAAGGATTTCGACCCCGACGCCACGCCGTTCATGAACGGCGAGAAGGCGCAGGCCAAGGAAGATGTGCAGGCCCTGGCGATCGAACTCGACACGCTGCAAGACCTGCTGTATGCCGACCGGCGCTACAAGCTGCTGGTGCTGCTGCAGGGCACCGACGCCTCGGGCAAGGACGGCACCGTGCGCGGCGTGTTCGGCAGCATGAGCGCCCTGGGTGTGCATGCCGTGGGCTGGAAGGCGCCCACCGAGCCCGAGCGCGCCCACGACTACCTGTGGCGCATCCACCAGCGGGTGCCGGGCGCCGGCGAGCTGACGGTGTTCAACCGCAGCCATTACGAAGACGTGCTGGTGCCAGTGGTCAACGGCTGGATCACGCCCGAGCAGCAGCGCCAGCGCCTGGCCCACATCAACGACTTCGAACGCATGCTCAGCGAGACCGGCACGGTCATTGTGAAGTTCATGCTGCACATCGGCTTCGAGGAACAGCGCGAGCGACTGCAGGAGCGCCTGGACGATCCCACCAAGCACTGGAAATTCGACATGGGCGACATCGCCGTGCGCAAGCAGTGGGCCGACTACCAGAAAGCCTACGAAACACTGCTGGCGGCCACGCACACCCCCTGGGCGCCCTGGACCATCGTGCCCGCCAACTCCAAGACGCACCGCAACCTGATGATCGCCACCGTGCTGCGCGAGGTGCTGCAGAACCTGGACCTGCGCTATCCGCCGGGCGACCCGGGGCTGGAGCATTTCACGGTGGAATGACTGATTTTCATGCCATTCATGGCTGTATTTCCCGTCTGTTAAGCGTTTTCAGCTCCTTTGAAGTGCGCCAAAAAAGACCGCACCGGGCATGGGGAACATTATGCAAACGGCGCATAACCCCGTGACACACCGGCCTTGGACAGCCCGGCGCCGCAGGCATAAGCTTCACCCCCTTGAACTGATCCCACAAGGAACCCGCCATGTCGAATACCACCGGAACGACCACCGGAACGCCCGGCAGCATTGCCACCGCACACACCCTGCCGTCGTACCTCGACGCCAGCCACCTCGGCCCCTGGGGCAACTACCTGCAGCAAGTGGACCGCGTCACCCCCTACCTGGGCAGCCTGGCGCGCTGGGTGGAGACGCTCAAGCGCCCCAAGCGCATCCTGATCGTGGACGTGCCGATTGAAATGGACAACGGCGCCATCGCCCACTTCGAGGGTTACCGCGTGCAGCACAACACCAGCCGCGGCCCGGGCAAGGGCGGCGTACGCTTTCACCAGGACGTGACCCTGTCGGAGGTGATGGCGCTGTCGGCCTGGATGTCGGTCAAGAACGCAGCGGTGAACGTGCCCTACGGGGGCGCCAAGGGTGGCATCCGGGTCGATCCCAGGAAACTTTCGATGGGTGAGCTCGAACGCCTCACGCGCCGCTACACGAGCGAGATCGGTATCATCATCGGCCCGTCCAAAGACATTCCCGCGCCCGACGTGAACACCAACGGCCAGATCATGGCGTGGATGATGGACACGTATTCGATGAACGTCGGCGAAACCGCCACTGGCGTGGTCACCGGCAAACCCGTGGACCTGGGTGGCTCGCTTGGGCGCAATGAGGCCACCGGCCGCGGCGTGTACACCGTGGGCGTGGAGGCGGCGCACCACATCGGCCTGAAGATCGAGGGCGCGCGGCTGGCCGTGCAGGGGTTTGGCAACGTGGGCGGCACGGCCGCCAGGCTGTTTGCCGAGGCCGGCGCGCGCGTGGTGGCCGTGCAGGACCATACCGGCAGCATCTACCACGACGGGGGCCTGGACGTACCCGCCCTGCTGGCGCATGTGAAGGAAACCGGCGGCGTGGGCGGCTTCGCCGGCGCGGACCGGCTCGACAACGATGCATTCTGGGGCGTGAACTGCGACATCCTGATCCCGGCGGCGCTGGAAACCCAGATCACCGCCACCAACGCCGGCAAGATCCAGGCGCGCCTGGTGATCGAAGGCGCCAACGGCCCCACCACCCCCGAGGCCGACGACATCCTCCACGACAAGGGCGTGCTGGTGCTGCCCGACGTGATCGCCAACGCCGGCGGCGTGACGGTGAGCTATTTCGAATGGGTACAGGACTTTTCCAGCTTCTTCTGGAGCGAGGACGAAATCAACGCACGCCTGGTACGCATCATGAAAGATGCCTTCGCCGGCATCTGGCAGGTGGCGCAGGAGCACAAGGTGAGCCTGCGCACCGCCACCTTCATCGTCGCCTGCACGCGCATCCTTCATGCGCGCGAGATGCGCGGGCTGTACCCCTGAAGATTGCGGCGCTTGCCAGGAAGGGCGGTCCCTTGCGGGCCGCCCTTTTTTTCTGCCTGCACCGGACCGTTGCTTTGCGCGTGCGAAAGCGGGGCTTTGCCAATGGCAAAGCCATTCGCTCCCAAACCCTAGGTGCGGATCGCGGCGGGCATGGCTATCGTTGAACTCCTGCGCCACAGGCCTCGCCGAGGCCAAGGCCCCCCCCAAGGAGTCCCCATGATTTTTCGACGCTGCATGCTGGCCGCCCTGGCCACCCTGCCTCTGGCCGCCTGGGCCGACTGGCCCGAACGCCCCATCACCATGGTCGTGCCGGCCGCAGCCGGTGGCACCACCGACATCGCGGCGCGCGTGCTGGCCGAGAAGATGGGCAAGGACCTGGGCACCTCCATCGTCGTCGAGAACAAGGGCGGTGGCGGCGGCAGCATCGGCACGGCGCAGGTGGCGCGCGCCAAGCCCGACGGCTACACGCTGCTGATGGGCAACATCGGTCCCGTTGCCATCAATTTCAGCCTCTACAAGCAGCTCAGCTACAAGGAAAGCGACCTGCGCGGCATCACCAACGTGATCTCGGTGCCCAACATCCTGGTGGTCCATGCCGACTCGCCCGTGCGCAGCGTGAAGGAGCTGGTCAGCCTGGCGAAGACGCGCCGGCTGAACGTGTCCACCTCGGGCGTGGGCCAGTCGCCGCACATGTCCTCGGAAATGTTCCGCCAGAAGGCGGGCATTGACGTGACCCTGGTGCCCTTCCCCGGCGCGGCGCCTGCCGTGACGGCGCTGCTGGGGCAGCAGGTGGATTTCATGATCGACAACCTGCCTAGTTCCATGCCGCACATCAAGTCGGGCAAGTTCCGCGCGCTGGCCATCACCAGCGGCACGCGCTCGGCGCAGCTGCCCGACGTGCCCACCATGACCGAGGCCGGCGTGCCCATGCAGGTCACGGCCTGGTTCGGCCTGCTGGCGCCGGCCGGCACACCCGACGCACTGGTCGAGCGCCTGCAGCAATCGGCACGCAAGGCCATGCAGACGCCCGAGGTGCGCCAGCGCTTTGCCGATCTGGGCGGCGTGCCCGGCGGCGAGACACCGGCCGAGTACGACACCTTCATCGCTCAGGAGCGCAAGAGCTGGGCGCAAATCGTCAAGGCCGCTGGCCTCTCGCTCGAATGACCATGACCATGCACGCAGACATCGAACACCTGTTGGCCCAGCCCTTTGGTTCGCTGCCCGAACTGATAGAGCGCCAGGCTGCGCACCGCCCCGGCCACACCGCCCTGGTCCTGGAAGATCAGCGCCTGGACTATGCCGCGCTGTGCGGCGGCATGCACCGCGTGGCGCGCAGCCTGCAGCGCGACGGCCTGAAGCCGGGCGATGTGGTGGCCATCTGCGCCGGCACCTCGGTCGAATATGTGCTGGCCTACCTGGGCGCGCTGCGCGCGGGCGTGGCCGTGGCACCGCTCGCGCCCTCGGCCACGGCCGAGCACCTGAGCGCCATGCTGGACAACTGCGGCGCGCACCTGGTGCTGCGCGACCGCGAGGTGGCCGCGCAATGGCCCCTGCGCGCGGGCGCCGCGCTGCGCTGCGTGGCGCTGGACGACACGCCCGAGGCGGGCGAGCCCTGGTCGCAATGGCTGGCCGCCGGCGATGCGGCGCCGGCACCGATAGCGCCCGCCCCCGACTGGCCGTTCAACGTGATCTATTCCTCGGGCACCACGGGCGTGCCCAAGGGCATCGTGCAGTCCTGGGCCATGCGCTGGGCGCATGTGCGGCGCGCCGTCATCAATGGCTACGGGCCCGATGCGGTCTCGCTGTGCGCCACGCCGCTGTACTCCAACACCACGCTGGTGGCGGCCTTGCCCACGCTGGCGCTGGGCGGCACGCTGGTGCTGATGCGCAAGTTCGATGCCGCGCGTTACCTGGCGCTGGCCGAGCAGCACGGCGCCACGCACACCATGCTGGTGCCCGTGCAGTACCAGCGCCTGATGGCCTGCCCGGCCTTCGACGGCACCCACCTGGGCCGGTTGCAGCACAAGTTCTGCACCAGCGCGCCGTTCAGCGCCGCGCTCAAGGCCGAAGTGCTGCGGCGCTGGCCGGGCCGGCTCATCGAGTACTACGGCCTGACCGAAGGCGGCGTACGCTGCGAGCTGCATTGCCATGACTTTCCCCACAAGCTGCACACCGTGGGCCGCCCCGGCGAGGGCGCCGACATCCGCTTCATCGACGAACAGGGGCGCGAGCTGCCCGCCGGCGAGCAGGGCGAGATCGTGGGCCGCTCGGCGGGCATGATGAGCGGCTACTACCGCCTGGAGGGCAAGACGCGCGAGGCCGAGTGGTTCGACGCCGGGGGCCAGCGCTTCATCCGCAGCGGCGACGTGGGCCGGCTGGACGCGGACGGCTTCATCGTGCTGGGCGACCGCAAGAAGGACATGATCATCACGGGCGGCTTCAACGTCTACCCCAGCGACATCGAGGGCGTCCTGTGCCAGCACCCTGCGGTGGCCGAGTGCGCCGTGGTGGGCGTGCCTTCCGAGCAGTGGGGCGAGACCCCCGTGGCCTACGTGGTGGCGCGCCCCGGCATGCAGCCCGCCGCCGAAGAATTACGCGAATGGCTCAACACCCGCGTGGGCAAGACCCAGCGCGTGGCCGACCTGCGGCTGGCCGAGCGCCTGCCGCGCAGCGAGATCGGCAAGGTGCTCAAACGTGAGTTGCGCGAGCAGTACCTGCAGACCGCCCCGGCAACCCACTGATTTTTCCAACCCCACTCCGGAGACCGCCATGTCCTTGCCCCACTCCTCGCGGCTGCGCCGCGCCGTGCTTGCCAGCCTGGCCCTGGGCGCCAGCACCCTGCTGGCCCCCGCTGTCCATGCGGCGGACGCCTGGCCCGCCAAGCCGATCCAGCTCGTGATCCCCTACCCGCCCGGCGGCAGCGCCGACCTGCTGGGCCGGCCGCTGGCCGTGCAGCTGCAGCAGCAGCTGGGGCAGACGGTGGTACTGGAATACAAGCCGGGCGCCGGCGGCACGCTGGCATCCCAATACGTGGCGCGCGCCAAGCCCGACGGCTACACGGTGCTCATGGTGCTGGCCGCGCATGCCATCAACGACAGCCTCTACCCGAAACTGCCCTACGACACGCGCAAGGACTTCGCGCCCGTGTCGCTGGTCGCCAACCTGCCCATGGTCGTGGCGGCCAGCGCCAAGCTGCCCGCCAAAAACATCCAGGAGCTGATCCAGGCCGCCAAGGCCACACCGGGCAAGCTCACGTTCGGCTCGGCCGGCAACGGCAACACCGGGCACCTCGCGGCGGAATACTTCAGCAGCATCGCCGGGGTGAAGATGACGCATGTGCCCTACAAGGGCAGCGCCGGCGTGGTCAACGCCATGCTGGCCGGCGACATCGACCTCACCTTCGACAGCATCTCCACCTCCATGCCGCACATCCGCGGCGGCCGCATGCACGCGCTGGCCGTCACCAGCCAGCAGCGCTCGGCGCTGGCGCCCGAGGTGGCGACGGTGCAGGAGCAGGGCATCGCCGGCTTCGACGTGACGGGCTGGTACGCGCTGATCGCGCCGGCCGGCACACCGCCCGAGATCACCCAGCGCCTGAGCCGCGAGATCGCCGCCGCCCTGCGCCAGCCCCCACTGCAGGCGCAACTGGCCGCCGGCGGCTACGAGCCCGTGGGCTCCACGCCCGAGGCGCTGCAGGCACACATCGAGCGCGAAATCACACGCTGGGCCGCCGTGGTCAAGTCCACGGGCGCCAAGGTGGATTGACCCCCTGAGCCGCTACGCGGCGTCCCCCCGCTCTCGGCTTCGCCGGGCAGGGGGACGCGCAGCCAGCGCGGCGGGACGGCCCTTGCGCGGCTGCCCGCGCCCGCGCAAGGGTCGTGCCGTGCCGTGCGGGCCCACCATGAACAACGGACAATCCACGCCATGCAACACCAGTCCACTGCCCACGACAACATTCCCGCCAGCCCCTTCGCCAGCGAAGCCCCCGACATGTTCTTTGGCCTGCCCATGGCCATGGCACGCGCCATGGCGCTGCGCGGCGAGCGCATCGGCAACGACATGGCCCAGGTGCGCATGGGATTCCAGCCGGATCAGGCCAATAGCCGCGGCGAGGCCCACGGCGGCGCCATCGCCACCCTGCTGGATTGCGCCCTGGCCGCGTCCGCGCGTGCGCACGATCCCGCCGCCTATGGCGTGGCCACCATCGACCTGACGCTGCACTACGTCGCTGCGGGCAGCGGAGACCTGATCGCAACCGCGCGCTGCGAGCGGCGCGGGCGTTCCATCAGCTTTGCGCGCGGCGAAGTCCGCGCCGAGGATGGCACCCTGGTGGCGCTGGCCACCGGCAGCTTCAAGCTGATTGCCCGCCAGCCCGCGCCCAGTGGGGCGTAGGCTGCGGCAGACAGTGGTGCGGGTTAGCTGGGCTGCACGCCCGCGGCCTGCAGCAGGCGGCCCCAGATGGGTGCCTCCTGCGCCCACAACCGGGCGAATTTCTCGGGGGTGTCGTCGTCCACGGGCACGAAGCCCGCGGCGATGATGCGTGCCATGCCCTCGCGGCTGGCCACGGCGTAGTTGGCGGCGGCAGCCCATTGGCGCGCTACGTCGGCCGGCATGCCCCTGGGGCCGGCAATGGCCAGCCAGCCCACAATGGACAGCGCATCCTGCGGGTAGCCCGCCTCGGCGAAGGTAGGTACCTCGGACAGCAGGGGCACGCGGCGCGGGCCGGTCACCGCCAGGGCGCGCAGCTTGCCACTGTCGATATGCGCCTTGAGCGACAGCAGACTGCCCATGCCGATCTTGACCTGCCCGCCCAGCAGGTCCTGCACCATCGGCGCCTCACCCTTGTAGGCCACGTGCGTCATGTCGGCGCCGGCCACCTCGCTGAGCGTGGTGCAGGCCAGTTGGCCGTGCGAACCGATGCCGTAGGAACCATAGGTCAGCTTGCCTTTCTGGGTCCGTATCCAGGCCATGAACTCCTGCAGGTTCTGCGCCGGCGTGTCGGCGGTGACCACCAGCGCGATCGGCGCCAGGCACACGCGCACCAGCGGGGTCAGCTCGGCCAGCGGGTCGTAGGGCGTCTTCTTGTAGAGGTACTTGTTGGTCAGCATGGTGGAGGTGGTGCCCAGCAGCGCCGTCATGCCGTCGGGCGCCGACTTGACCACCGCCTCGCCCGCGATCAACCCGGCCGCACCGGGTTTGTTGTCGACCACCACGGCCTGGCCGAAGCGCTGCGCCATGCGCTCGCCCAGCACCCGCGTGATGACATCGGTGGCGCCGCCTGCGGCAAATGGCACCACCACCCGCACCGGGCGGGTGGCAAAGCTGGTTTGCGCTTGCGCCAGTGCGGTCAGCGGACTGGCGGCCGCAGCGCCTGCGGCCAATGCCAGCAGCTGGCGGCGGTTGTAGCGTGTCTGGTGGGTGCCGTGTGTCATGTCTTGTCTCCTTGTCTTTGGTATGTGGTGATGGACGCTTTGACTTCAGTGGCGCACCCCGGGCAAGGCCCGAGGCGCTGCAGGGGTCAGTCCATGGAAATCTTGGCCGACTCGGCGACGGCCTTCCAGTGGGCTGCGTCTTTTTCCACCACGGGCTTGAACTCATCGGGCAGCGAGCCCACGGCAATCAGCCCCATGTCGGTCAGGCGCTTGTGCAGCTCGGGCGATTTGACGATGGCCGCCACCTCAACACCCAGCTTGTCCACGATGGCCTTGGGGGTGGCAGCAGGCACGAACATGCCGAACCAGCCATTGGCCTCCAGGCCGGGGTAGCCGGACTCGGTCATGGTAGGCACCTGCGGCAGCGCGGGGTGGCGCTGGGCGCCGGTGACGGCCAGGATGTTGACCTTGTCCGACCTGATGTGCGGGTAGGCCGCCGTGGCATCGACGAAGGCCAGCGTCAGCTGCCCGCCCAGCAGGGCCGCCACTTCCGGCCCCGAGCCCTGGTAGGGGATGTGGGCGATGTCGATGCCGGCCTTCTGTTTGAAGCGCTCGCCGTTCATGTGCGACGAGGTGGCGTTGCCGTAGCTGCCGAAGTTCAGCGTGCCGGGTGCCGCCTTGGCCTTGTCCACGAACTGCTGCAGCGTGGTCACGCCCGTGCTGCGCGGCACCATCAGCAGGTCGGCCGATTTGGCGATCTGCGACACCGGCGCCAGGTCACCGAGCTTGTAGGGCACCTTCTTGTACAGCGCCGGGATCTGCACCACGGCGGTGATGCCCATCAGCACGGTGTAGCCGTCGCCGGGCGCCTTGGCCACGATGTCGTTGCCCAGGATGCCGCTGGCGCCGGGCTTGTTCTCCACCACCACGGGCTGACCCCATCGCTGGGAGAGCTGCAGGCCGATCAGGCGGGCAATGGTGTCGGTGCCGCCGCCGGCCGGGTAAGGCACGACGACGCGAATGGGTTTGCTCGGGTACGGGTCCTGCGCCTGTACGCCGCCAACGCCGCAGGTGGCGGCCAGCGCGATCAGGGGCAGCCATTGGGTCAGGGTCTTGCGCCGGGTGAATGCCATGGTGTTGTCTCCTTGAATGTGGTGTGTGAAATCACTGGAACTACAGAGTGCGGGCGATGATTTCCTTCATGATCTCGTCGCTGCCGCCATAGATGCGGCCAATGCGCGCGTCGGTCCAGGCGCGGCCCACCTGGTACTCGGTCATGTAGCCGTAGCCGCCGTGCAGCTGCAGGAACTCGTCGAGCAGCTTGTTCTGCAGCGCCGTGGCATTGAGCTTGACCATGGCGGCGCGCTCGGGCGTCAGCAAGCGCCGCATGTGCAGCTTCATGCATTCGTCCACGAAGGTGCGCAGCATGGTGGCCTGGGCCTTGGCCTCGGCCAGCTTGAAGCGCGTGTTCTGGAACTCGAACACGGTCTGGCCGAAGGCCTTGCGCTCGCGCGTGTAGGCTATGGTTTTCTGCAGGAAGGACTCGATGCTGCTGGCCGCGCGCACCGCGACCACCAGGCGCTCCTGGGCCAGCTCCTGCATCAGGTACTTGAAGCCCATGTTCTCTTCGCCCAGCAGGTTGCCCACGGGCACCTTGACGTTGTCAAAGAACAGCTCGGAGGTGTCTTGCCCCATCAGGCCGATTTTTTCGAGCTTGCGGCCTTTGCTGAAGCCTGGCGTGCCCTCCTCCACCACGATCAGCGACACGCCCTTGGCGCCCAGCTCGGGCGCGGTCTTGCAGACCACGATCACGATCCCGGAATTGATGCCGTTGGTGATGAAAGTCTTGGCGCCGTTGAGGACGTAGTGGTCGCCATCGCGCTTGGCGGTGGTGCGCACCGACTTCAAGTCGCTGCCCGCGCCGGGCTCGGTCATGGCGATGGCGCCGATCATTTCACCGGCGGCCATCTTGGGCAGCCAGCGGTCATGCTGCTCCTGGTTGCCGTAGGCGTAGATGTAGGGCGCAACGATGTCCGAGTGCAGCGGGAAACCCAGCGCCGTGGCGTTGGTACGGCCCACTTCCTCGATCAGCACCGCCGCATGGCCGAAGTCGCCGCCGCTGCCGTAGGGCTCGGGCAGCATGGTGTTGAGCAGGCCCTCGCGTCCGGCCTTGCGCCACACTTCCTTGGGCACGATGCCGTTGCGCTCCCACTCGGCCAGGTGCGGCACGATTTCCTTGTCGAAGAAGTGACGCACCGCGTCACGGAACTGTTCATGGTCTTCACGGTAAACGGTGCGCTGGATCAGGTCTTGCATGGTCGCGGTCTCACGGTAAAAATAATGGTCGAATTCGGCTCTAGCGCAGTTTTATCCAGCGCTTGCAGCCATGGTTTCAGGAGTCGCGCAGGGCAAAGCCCGCCTGCGGCTCATTGCGAAAGCGCTCCTTGAGCTGGCGGCGCAGCAGCTTGCCGGTCTCCAGGCGCGGCAGGGCATCGACAAACACCACGCGCTGCGGCAGCTTCATGCGCGCCAGCACCTCGGCGGCCTGCTCGGCGATGGCGCGGGCCGTGGCGGGCGAGCCCTCGGCGCCCGGACGCAGCACCACGGCTGCCAGCGGCACCTCGCCAAAGTCGGGATGGGGCACGCCGACCACGGCCACCTCCTGCACTCCACAGTGGCGCGCCAGCGCGTTCTCGATCTCCTGCGGGTACAAGTTGACGCCGCCCGAGAGGATCAGGTCCGCCCGGCGGTCGCTCAGGTAAAGGTAGCCCTCGGCATCCACATGGCCGATGTCGCCATAGGTGATCCAGCCGCGCTCGTTGATGGCCTGGCGGGTTTTCTCGGGGTCGTTGAGGTAGCTGAACTGCCCGCCACCGGAGAAGTACACCTGGCCGATCTCGCCCGCCGGCAGCTCCCGGCCGTCGTCATCCACGATGTGCAGCTGCCCCGTGGTGGGCCGGCCCACCGAGCCGGGGCGCTGGCGCCACTCGTTTGAATTGATCATGGTGGTGCCGCAGCCCTCGGAACCCGCGTAGTACTCCATCAGGATGTCGCCCCACCAGTCGAGCATGGCGCGCTTCACATCCACCGGACAGGGCGCGGCGGCATGGATGGCCACGCGGTGGCTGGACAGGTCGTAGCGCCGGCGCACCTCTTCGGGCAGCTTGAGCATGCGGCCGAACATGGTGGGCACCCACTGGCTGTGGGTAACGCGATGGCGCTCGATCAGCGCCAGGGCGGTCTCGGCGTCAAAACGCTCCATGACCACGGCCTGCCCGCCGAGTTCGAGCACGCGCAGCGTGTAGCGCAGCGGCGCGGCGTGGTACAGCGGCGCGGGCGACAGATAGACGGTGTGCTCGTCCATGCCCATGATGCGGGCGGTTCCCAACGCCTCGGGGTCGACCTGGCCGCGCAGCGCGGCGGGCCACAGTGGCTTGAGCACGCCCTTGGGCCGGCCCGTGGTGCCCGAGGAATACAGCAGGTCGCGGCCCAGCGGGCGGTCGGCAAAGTCTGCCGGCGGGCCTTGCAGGGCCTGCAGCGCGGCCGGCAGCGAAGGCGCCTGCGGCGTGGCTTCGTCCACCGTCCAGCAAGGCAGGGGGTGGGCGGCCTGCAGTTCGGCGAGCTGGGGCAGGGTCTTGTGCGATACCACCACCAGCCGCGCGCCGCAGTCCTGCACGATGTAGGCCACCTCGGCCGGCGTCAGGTGGGTGCTGAGCACGGCGGCATACAGGCCCGCCTGCCTAGCGGCCAGGGCCAAGGCCAGGATCTCGACGCGGTTTTCCAGCACCACCGCGAAACGCTCGCCTGCCTGCAGCCCCTGGGCATGGAGCCACTGCGCCATCTGCAAGGCGCTGCGGGCCACTTCGCCAGCGGTGTAGCGTGCACCGGTTTCGGCCATGACCAGTACCACCCGCTCGGGAGCCGTCGCCGCGCGGCTGAAAAAGCCCCCACGCTCCACCGCTGCGCGGGTCGCTTCCCCCCGAGGGGGCCGCTTTTTGCCTTGGGGCGGCCCGGCGGCAAAAAAATCCTGCATGTCTGTCACCTGTTGCTCCTTGGCAGGCCGTCGCGGTGGAGAAATCCACTGAAAAGCGAAATGCCTGTCTCACAAAAACGATTTGTTGGTGAATTTTTTCAGGACGCATGGGCAATCCATACCGGGTAAACACGGTCTTCAGCACAAACTAACCCGTGCAAAATCATTTTTAATGGATCATCAGTCTCATAAACACATGGAGTGAGCATGAAAAATCCCGTTATCGTCGATGCCATTCGCAGCCCCATGGCCCGGGCCAAGCCCGATGGCGCACTGGCCCAGCTGCATCCCGTGGACTTGCTCTCCCAGGTACTGGAGCAGCTGGTTGCCCGCAACAAGATCGACCCCGGCCAGGTGGACGACGTGATCTGCGGCTGCGTCAGCCAGGCGGGCGAGCAGGCAGGCACGCCCGGGCGCCTGGCCTGGCTGGCCGCCGGCCTGCCGGCGCACGTACCCTCCACTACCATCGACCGCAAGTGCGGCTCCAGCCAGCAGGCCGTGCACTTCGCGGCGCAGGCCATCATGGCCGGCACGCAGGACATCGTGATCGCCTGCGGCGTGGAATCGATGAGCCGCGTGCCCATGGGCAGCTCGCGCATGGGGCAGAACACCACCGGCCCGCGCTTCGATGCACGCTTCGCACCCGGCCTGGTGGGCCAGGGCGTGTCGGCCGACCTGGTGGCCGCCAAGTGGGGCCTCAGCCGCACCGAGCTGGACGCCTACGCCGCACGCTCGCACCAGCGCGCCCATGCCGCGCAGTCGGGCGGTGGCTTTGCCCGCGAGATCGTGGGCATCGACACGCCTGCCGGCCGCGCCATGGCCGACGAAACCATCCGCCCCGGCACCACGGTGGAAAAGCTGGCCGGCCTCAAGGCCGTGTTCCAGAGCGAGGAGCTGTCGGCGCGCTTCCCGCAGATCCAGTGGGCCACCACGGCCGGCAACGCCTCGCAGATGACCGACGGCGCCAGCGCCATGCTGATCATGAGCGAGGAGCGCGCGCTGCAGCTGGGCCTCACCCCGCGTGCGCGCTTCGTGGCGTTTGACGTGGTGGGCGACGACCCGCTGTACATGCTCACCGCCCCCATCCCCGCCACGCAGCGCGTGCTGGCGAAGGCCGGCATGAAGCTCGACGACATCCAGCACTACGAGATCAACGAGGCCTTTGCCTCGGTGCCCATGGCCTGGCAAAAAGAGCTGAAGGCCGACGGCGAGCGCCTGAACCCGCGCGGCGGCGCCATCGCCCTGGGCCACCCGCTGGGCGCCTCGGGCATCCGCCTCATGACCACCATGCTGCACGCCCTGGAAGACAGCGGTCAGCGCTACGGCCTGCAGTCCATGTGCGAAGCCGGCGGCATGGCCAACGCCACGATCATTGAACGCCTTTAACTATCAATTCAATCGCTGCTAGCGCTTTATGCGTAAGTGCCAAAGTCCAAAAGGGAAAGAAATATGAAACTGACACAAGGAATGACCGCCCTCGTCACCGGCGGCGTCTCGGGCCTGGGTGAAGCCTCGGCCGTCGCACTGCTGGAGCGCGGCCTGAACGTGGTGGCCGTGGACCTGAACGACGAGCGCGGCGCTGCGATGGAACAAAAGTACGCCGGCCGCCTGCGCTACGTGAAGGCCGACGTGTCCGACGCCGACCAGATGGCCCAGGCCATCGCCGCGGCCGAGGCGTTCGGCAACTTCCGCGCGCTGGTGCACTGCGCGGGCATTGGCGGCCCGGTGCGCCTGATCGAGAAGGACGGCAGCCCCGGTTCGCTGGAGAAGTACACCAACATCATCCGCGTGAACCAGATCGGCAGCTTCAACACGCTGCGCCTGGCGGCCGTCGCCATGGCCAAGAACGAGCCGATCGACGGCGAGCGCGGCGTGTGCGTGCTCACCGCCTCGGTGGCGGGCTACGAGGGGCAGATCGGCCAGATTCCCTACGCATCGTCCAAGGCCGGCGTGATCGGCATGACCATCGTGGCCGCGCGCGACCTGGCCTCCAAGTTCATCCGCGTGTGCACCATCGCCCCCGGCCTGTTCGACACGCCCATCCTGGCCAAGCTGCCCGAGAACGTGCGCCAGTCGCTGGGCGCATCGGTGCCCAACCCCGCGCGCCTGGGCCACCCCAGCGAGTACGCGATGACCGCGCTGCACATCCTGGAGAACCCCATGCTGAACGGCGAGACGATTCGCCTGGATGGGGCCATTCGGATGCAGCCCAGGTAATTAGGACACCCCCCCTGAGCGGCTGCGCCGCTTCCCCCCGCTCTCGCTTCGCTGCGCTACGCGGGCGGGGGGACGCAGCCCTCGCTGCGGGGCGGCCCTTGCTTGGCGGCCCTGACCTCAAGTCGCGCCGGTTTCATGCAGTGTGGGCCATGCGACGCGATCAAGAACTGAAAGAACTTTTTTATGGCATCCACGGTACTGGTTGAAGTGCGCGGCAACGTGCTGGTCATGACGCTCAGCAATCCCGAGGCGCGCAACGCCGCCACGCTGGAGATGGCCGAGGCCATGGCGGCGGCGCTGGACGAACTGGATCGCAATCCGACGCTGCAGGTGGGCGTCATCACCGGCGCGGGCGGCACGTTCTGCGCGGGCATGGACCTCAAGGGCTTTCTGCAGGGCAAGCGCCCCAGCCTGCCGGGCCGGGGGTTCCTGGGTCTCACGCAACAGCCGCCGCGCAAGCCGCTGATTGCCGCCGTGGAGGGCTATGCCCTGGCCGGCGGCTTTGAAACCGTGCTGGCCTGCGACCTGATCGTTGCCGCCAAGACGGCCAAGTTCGGCCTGCCCGAGGTCAAGCGCGGCCTGGCCGCCGCGGCCGGCGGGCTGCTGCGCCTGCCCAAGCGCCTGCCCTACCACGTGGCCATGGAATGCATCCTCACCGGCGACATGTTCAGCGCCGAGCGGGCCCAGGCCCACGGTCTGGTCAACCGCCTGGTCGAGCAAGGCCAGGCGCTGGACGCTGCCCTGGAACTGGCGCAGGCCGTAGCCGCCAACGGCCCGCTGGCGCTGATCGCCAGCAAGCGCGTGGCGCAGGAGTCGGCCGACTGGCCGCAGGCCGAGATGTTCGAGCGCCAGGCCGTCATCACCGCGCCGGTGTTCGCCTCGCTGGACGCGCGCGAGGGCGCCGCGGCCTTCGCCGAGAAGCGCGCGCCGGTCTGGAAGGGCGTTTGATGGAAAAAGAGGCGTTGAAGCCCGTCCATCCAGCGCAAATAGCTAGCTAATTAATAGCGAAAAAGCGGCCGCAGTGCCGCGATAACCCCAGGAGACAAGACCATGCCATTCCCCCATCGCCGCCACGCGCTGCGCCTGGCAGGCGCCAGCGCCCTGCTGGGCCTGGCCGCCCTCAGTGCCTCGCAGCCCGCACGGGCCGATGCCGCCTGGCCCACGCGCCCCATCACCTTCGTCGTACCCGGTGCGGCGGGCGGAACCACCGACACGCCCGTGCGCTTCATGGCGCAAAAGCTCAGCGAGCGGCTGGGCCAGCCCATCGTGGTGGACAACAAGCCCGGCGCGGGCGGCTCGCTGGGCAGCAGCCTCGTGGCGCGCGCTCCTGCGGACGGCTACACCGTGCTGGTGGGCAACACCGGCTCCAACGCCATCAACTACACCGCCTACCAGAAGCTCCCCTACAAGGCCGAGGATTTCATCGCGCTGACCGACATGATCTCGTTCGCCAACGTGCTGGTGGTGCCGGTAAAGTCGCCCATCAAGAGCCTGAAAGAACTCGTCGCCGCCGCCAAGCGCGCGCCGGGCAAGCTCGCCTTCTCGTCCGCGGGCGTGGGCCAGACCACGCACCTGATGGGCGAGCTGCTGCGCCAGAGCGCGGGGGTGGACGTGGTCCACATACCCTACAAGGGCTCCGCGCCCGCCACCCTGGCCATCGTGGCGGGCGAGACCCAATTCATGTTCGACAACCTCACGGGCTCGCTGGGCCATGTCAAGGACGGCAAGCTGCGCGCCCTGGCCGTGACCGGCGCCACGCGCGAGCCCGAGCTGCCCGATGTGCCCACCATGACCGAGCTGGGCATGAAGGACTTCGACAAGGTGGGCTGGATGGGCTTCTTCGTGCCCGCCAAGACGCCGCTGGCCGTCGTCAAGAAGCTCACCGACAACCTCATCGCCGTGCTGCAGGACCCGGCCGTGGTCAAGCGTTACCGCGAACTCGGCGGCCGGCCCGGCGGCATGGCGAGCGAGCCGTTCGCGCAGATGGTGGAGCGTGACCGCCAGGACTGGGGCGAGCTGATCCGCAACCAGAAGCTGCAGCTCGATTGACGGCCGGCAGACAGGCGTCGGAAATGGTTTTGCACCAAAAGCAAGGACAGGAGACAGCGCCATGCCCCATCCGTTGAACCGACGCCGCGCCCTGGGAGCGCTGGGAGCCTTGGGTAGCGGCCTCGCAGGCGGCGCTGGGGCCCAAGCCGATCCGCCTGGACTGACAAGCTGAGCGACGCTCGATGCCCATCTACCTGACCCAAGGCCTGCACCGCGCGCTGCAGCAGCATCCACAGCGCACCGCCACCCTGTGCGGTACGCGCCGCCAGGACTGGCGCACGCTGGTGAACCGCGTGGCGCGCCTGGCCGGCGTGCTGCGCGCCCAGGGCGTACAGCCGGGCGAACGGGTGGCGCTGCTGGCGCACAACAGCGACTATTGCGTCGAGGCCTTCCTCGCCATCTGGTGGGTTGGCGGCGTGGTCTGCCCGCTCAATACCCGCTGGAACCGCGCCGAGATGCAGCACGCGCTCCAGGATGTGCAGCCCCGGCTGCTGCTGGCCGACGCCGCCCTGCTGCCCGGCGCGCCCGCGCTGCCCGAACACACCCCGGTGCTGCTGCTGGGGCCAGGCGCCGACCCGGCCCATGCCGGCATCGCCAGCACCGAGGCCCTGCTGGCCGCGGCCCGGCCGATGGAGGACTGCCGCCAAGGCGGCGATGCGCTGGCCATCGTGCTGTTTACCGGTGGCACCACCGGCTTTCCCAAGGGCGTGATGCTCTCGCACGCCAACCTGTGGTCGGCTACCGTGGCCCGGCTGGCGCAGCTGCCCGGCACCGGTACCTCGCTGCTGGCCACACCGCTGTTCCATGTGGCGGGCCTGGGCCGGCTGGTGGGGCAGATCGTGCAGGGCAGCACCTGCGTGATCGAAACCCAGTTCCGCCCCGCGCAGGTGCTGCAGGCGATTGCCGAGCATGGGGTCAGCGAGATCATGCTGGTGCCCAGCATGCTGCAGATGCTGCTGGACGCACCGGAGTTTGACGCCACCCGCCTGCCCTCGCTGCAGCGCATCGTCCACGGGGCCGCGCCCATGCCCCAGGCGCTGCTGCTGCGTGCCATGCAGGCGTTGCCGCAGGTCGAATTTGCCACCGCCTACGGCATGACCGAAACCGCCGCCAGCGCCAGCCTGAACGGCCCCTACACCCTGGCCAACCATGGCGCGCACCTGGCGCACCTGACTTCCGTGGGCCGCGCCAGCTGGGGCAGCGAGCTGCGCATCACCGGGCCGGACGGGCAGGCCCTGCCCCTGGGCGACGTGGGCGAAATCTGCGTGCGCGGCCCCAGCGTGATGCAGGGCTACTGGCGCCAGCCCGAGGCCACGGCCCAGGTGCTCAAGGACGGCTGGATGCACACCGGCGACGGCGGCTGGATGGACGAGGCTGGCCACGTGCACCTGGTCGATCGCCTCAAGGACATGATCATCAGCGGCGGCGAGAACGTGTACTCGCTGGAGGTCGAATCCGCGCTGATGCGCCACCCCGCCGTGGCCCTGTGCGCCGTGGTCGGCGTGCCGGATGCGCAATGGGGCGAGGCGGTGCATGCCGCCGTGGTGCTGCGGCCGCAGCAGCCCTGCACCCCCGAGGCGCTGCGCGAACATGCCCGCACGCAACTGTCGGGCTTCAAATGCCCGCGCGTGGTGCATGTGCTGGACGCGCTGCCGCTGTCGCCCACCGGCAAGATCTTGAAGAACCGCCTGCGCGAACAGCTTGCCCACCTCGCCCCAGACCACAACCCTTGATTTTCAGGAGCCCACCATGCGCCCTATGCAGCGTGCCGTCCATGTCGCCGGTGTCGGCATGATCCCCTTCACCAAGCCCGGTGCCAGCGAACCCTACCCCGTGATGGGTGCGCGTGCCGCCCAGCTCGCGCTGCAGGATGCGGGCGTTGATTACGCGGAGGTGCAGCAGGCCTATGTCGGCTATGTCTATGGGGACTCCACCGCGGGCCAGGCAGCGATCTACGGTGTGGGCCTGACCGGCATCCCGGTGTTCAATGTCAACAACAACTGCGCCACCGGCTCCAGCGCGCTGTACCTGGCGCGCCAGGCGGTAGAGAGCGGCATGGTGGAATGCGCCGTCGCGCTGGGCTTCGAGCAGATGCAGCCCGGCGCGCTCAAGGGCGCCTGGGACGACCGTCCCTCGCCCATGGCACGCTTTGCCGACACCATGGTCGCCCACCAGGGGCTGGACCCGGCAGCGCCGCGCGCAGCGCAGTTCTTCGGCGGGGCCGGGCTGGACTACATGAAGCAGCATGGCATCCGTGCCGACACCTTCGGCCGCATCTCGGTCAAGGCACGCCAGCATGCGGCGCGCAACCCGCTGGCGGTGTTCCGCCAGACGCTGACGCTCGAAGAGGTCATGGCCTCGCCGCAGGTGTTCGGTCCGCTCACGCGCTACCAATGCTGCCCGCCCACCTGCGGTGCGGCGGCGGCCGTGCTGTGCTCGGCCGAATTTGCCCAAAAACACGGACTGGACCGGCGCGTCACCATTGCCGCCCAGGCCATGACCACGGACACCGCCAGCACCTTCGACAGCGGCGACATGCGCCGCGTGGTCGGCTACGACATGTCGGCGGCGGCAGCCCGCCAGGTCTATGAGACCGCCGGCGTCGGCCCCGAGGACGTGCAGGTGGTCGAACTGCACGACTGCTTCACGGCCAACGAGTTGATCACCTACGAAGCCCTGGGCCTGGCCCCCGAGGGCGGGGCCGAGAAATTCATCCTCGACGGCGACAACACCTACGGCGGGCGCGTGGTCACCAACCCCTCGGGCGGCCTGCTGTCCAAGGGCCACCCGCTGGGCGCCACCGGCCTGGCGCAATGCGCCGAACTGACCTGGCAGCTGCGCGGCCAGGCCGGCGAGCGCCAGGTCGAGGGCGCGCGTCTGGCGCTGCAGCACAACCTGGGCCTGGGCGGCGCCTGCGTGGTCACGCTGTACCAGGCGGCTTGATGGCAGAACACAGCATGAGCGCATTGCACACCGGCGCCACGGTGGCCGAAGTCTTTCAAACGGCGCTGCAGTCCTTCCCCGAACGCGTGGCCCTGGTGCTGCCCGATGGCAGCCACTGGACCTGCGCCGAACTGCAGCGGCGCGTGCATGCCATGGCGCGCTACCTGCAAGCGCGCGGGCTGCAGCACCAGGACGGCCTGGCGGTGCTGGCCGGCAACCAGCCCGAGGCCTTGGTGGTCATCATGGCCTGCGCCTGGCTGGGCCTGCGCCAGACCTCGCTGCATCCCCTGAGTGCGCTCGATGACCAGGTCTTCGTGCTGCAGGATGCGGACATCCGCGCGCTGGTGGTGGGCACGCAGCATGTGGAGCGCGGCCTGGCTCTCAAGGAGCGCGGCATCGTGCCCCAGGTGCTGGGCCTGGGCCCCTCGGCGCTGGGCGAGGACGCCATCGCCGCCAGCCTGGCCTTTGATGGCGGTGCGCTGCCCATCGCCGCACAGCCCGATGACATCTACCGCATCACCTACACCGGCGGCACCACGGGCCGGCCCAAGGGCGTGGTCCACCGCAGCCGCACCACGCTGACCATGCTGCTGCAGCAGCTGGCCTGCTGGGAATGGCCCGAGGCGTTGCGTTTTCTCATCGCCACGCCGATATCGCACGCCGGTGGCGCCATGGTGCTGCCCACGTTGCTGCGCGGCGGCACGCTGGTGCTGCTGGACAAATACTCGCCCGACGCGTTCCTGCAGGCCGTGCAGCAGCACCGCATCACCGCCACCTTTCTGGTGCCCACGCAAATCTATGGCCTGCTGGACCACCCTGGTCTGGACCAGTGGGACCGCTCCAGCCTGCAGTACGTGCTGTATGGCGCCTCGCCCATGGCGCCGGCGCGGCTGGCCGAGGCGCTGCAACGCTTCGGGCCCATTTTTGGCCAGCTCTACGGCCAGGCCGAGGCGCCCATGACCATCGCCTACCTGCGCAAGCATGCGCACGACCTGGGGCGCCCCGAGCGGCTGCAGTCCTGCGGCCAGGCCTTGCCGGGCAACCAGGTGCGGCTGCTCAATGCGCAGGGCCGAGAGGTGGCTGCTGGAGAGGTGGGCGAGCTGTGCGTGCGCAGCCCGCTGGTGATGGAGGGCTACCGCAACCGCTCCGACGCCACCGAAGAAGCCTTTGCCGGCGGCTGGCTGCACACCGGCGACATGGCGCGCCGCGACGCCGATGGCTACCTATACCTGGTGGACCGCGCCAAGGACATGGTCATCACCGGCGGCTTCAATGTGTATTCCAGCGAGGTCGAGGCCTGCCTGGCGCTGCATCCGGCCGTGGCGCAATCCGCCGTCATCGGCATGCCCGATGCCAAATGGGGCGAGGCGGTCGTGGCCCTGGTGGTGCTCAAGCCCGGCGCCAGCGCCGAGCCCCAGGCGCTGATGGACTTCGTGCATGAGCGCAAGGGCGCGCTGCACACGCCCAAGCAACTGTGGCTGGAGCAGGCGCTGCCCGTGACCCCCCTGGGCAAGATCGACAAGAAAGCCCTGCGCGCCCGCTTTTGGGACGGGCAGGCGCGGCAGGTGGGTTAGCGCCATGCCCCCCCTTTTTGAAACCCCCTCAGGGCGCCGCGCCGGGGCGGCGTCGTTGATCCCTGACCCCAGTCCCCGCAACCGAAAAATCCATGGCGCCCGCTGCAAGAGGCGGCGCAGAAAGAAGCCACCCATGTCTGAATCTCCCTCCTTTGCCGGCCGCCATGTGTTTGTCGCCGGCGGCACCAGCGGCATCAATCTGGGCATTGCCCAGGCGTTTGCGCGCGCGGGTGCCCATGTCACCGTGATCAGCCGCTCGCCCGACAAGGTACAGCAGGCCGCCGAAGGACTCACGGCCCTGGGCGCGCAGGCGCTGGGCATCAGCGCCGACGTGCGCGACCCGGCCGCGGTGGAGGCGGCGCTGCGCCAGGCGCATGAGCGCTTTGGCGACATTGATGTGCTGGTCTCCGGCGCAGCGGGCAACTTCATCGCGCCCGCGGCCGATCTGTCGCCCAACGGTTTCAAGACCGTGATCGACATCGACCTGAACGGCACCTTCCACGTGCTGCGCCTGGCCTACCCGATGCTCAAAAAACCGGGCGCCAGCGTCATCAACATCTCGGCGCCCCAGGGCGTCAACCCCACCATGTACCAGGTGCATGCCTGCGCGGCCAAGGCCGGCATCGACATGATGACGCGCGTGCTGGCCATGGAATGGGGCGAGGTGGGCGTGCGCGTGAACGCGATCGCCCCCGGCCCGATTGGCGATACCGAGGGCATGCGGCGCCTCGCGCCCACACCCGAGGCGCTGGCCAACGCCGTGGCCACCGTGCCGCTGCAACGCATGGGCACGCTCGACGACATCGCCCACATGGCGCTGTTCCTGTCGTCACCACAGGCGGGCTACGTGACGGGTGCGGTGATTCCCGTGGATGGCGGCTCGTCGCTGCGCGGCGGGCGCGACATGCGCGCGTCCTACACGCCCCGGAGCGCGGCATGACCCGCACCTACGAACGCATCGTTTTCGACGTGCAGGACGGCGTGGCCACGCTGACCTTCAACAACCCCGACAAGCGCAACGCCTTCGACCCCGCCATGCGCGTGGAGATGGCCGAGGTGGTGCGCCAGGTGCAGGCCGACCCCGCCATCCGCGCCCTGGTGCTGACGGGCGCGGGCGCGCATTTCTGCTCGGGCGGCGACCTGGGCAACATCGCGGCCAGCGGGCTGGACAACGGCGGCTGGCGCCGGCGCCTCTCTAGCCTGCACGATTGGCTCAAGGACCTGATGCTGCTGGACAAGCCGGTGGTCGCCGCCGTGGACGGTGCGGCCTATGGCGCGGGCTTCAGCCTGGCGCTGGCGGCGGACTTCATCATCGCCAGCACCCGGGCGCGCTTTGCCATGTCGTTCATCCGCGTCGGCGTGGTGCCGGACTGCGCGGCGTTTTACACCCTGCCGCGCGTGGTCGGCGTGCAGCGTGCGCGCGAGCTGATGCTGTCGGGCCGCGAGGTCTTGGCCGAGGAGGCGCTGCGGCTGGGCATTGCCACCGAGCTGGCCGCGCCCGACGCGCTGCAGGACCGCGCCCAGGCGATTGCGCGCAGCTTCGTGGGCGCATCGCCCGTGGCGCTGAGCCTCATCAAGCGCTCGCTCGCGCTGGCCGCCACCGACCTGCCCTCGCTGCTGGAGCAGGAGGCCAACGCCCAGGCCCTGGCCATGGGCACGCCCGAGCACCGGGACGCTGTGCGTTGCTTCCTGGAAAAACGACCCATGCCCTTCCAGTGGCCGCAGGCCTGATGTTGAAACAGGCGAAAATCTCTGGTTTTTTTGAGTTTTTGAGGTCCATGTGAACGTGAACGCAGATCCGGACGGCAAACTGGTCAACGCCCTGGTGCGTGGCGTTTCCATATTGCGGTGCTTTTCCAACAAATGCCAGGAACTCAGCGCCAAGGAGCTGATGGACCTGACCGGCCTGCCCAAGCCCACGCTGTTTCGCCTGACGGACACGCTGTGCGAGCTGGGTTTGCTGCGCTACTCGGAGCGCCTGTCCAAGTACGTGCCGGGCCTGGGCCTGCTGCAGCTGGCCTCGCCCGTGCTCACGCGCATGGCCCTGCGCCAGTTCGCCCGGCCGCACATGCAGGCGCTGGCCGACCTGACCGAGGGGCAGGTGCAGCTGGCCGTGGGCCACCGGCGCGAGCTGTGCCTGGTGGAGCTGGCCAACGGCATGGGCAACACGGTGTTCCGCCAGGAAATCGGCGTGTCCACATCGCTCTCGCGCACGGCCACGGGCCGTGCCTACCTGCTGGGCATGGCAGAGGACGATCGCCAGGCCTACCTGCAGGACCTGCAGCACAAAGACCCGCAGCGCGCCGCCTGGCTGGAGCAACGCCTGGCGGACGCGCGCGACGACTTGGCCCGCCACGGCTTTTGCCGCAGCCATGGCGACCTGCACCGCGAGATCGAATCCATCGCCGTGCCCATGTCGCAGCCGCAAGACGGCGAACTCTGGGTGTTCGCGGTCTCGGTGCCGGTGTTCAGCCCCATATACACCCGGCTGGAGACAGACCTGGGACCGCGCCTGCGCACGCTGGTGCGCTCGGTGGAGAGCGTGCTCGGGACATCGGGCCTGACCTGATGCGGTCCAAAGCAACCCACAACACCCACCAAGGAGACACCGTGAAGGTACTGGACAACGTACGCGTGCTGGAGATTGGCGGCCTGGGGCCGGGGCCATTTTGTGCGATGCACCTCGCCGACCTGGGTGCAGACGTGATCTCCGTGGTGCGCGAGACGAAGGGCCGCGAGACCACCGGCGCGCTGCTCAACCGTGGCAAGCGCTCGGTGTTCGCCGATCTCAAGACCGAGGAAGGCCGCCAGCTGGTGCTGGCGCTGGTGGCCGAGGCCGATGCGCTCATCGAAGGCATGCGCCCCGGCGTGATGGAGCGCCTGGGCCTGGGGCCCGAGGAGTGCCTGGCGGTCAACCCCCGCCTGGTGTATGGGCGCATGACCGGCTGGGGCCAGAGCGGGCCGCTGGCACCGCGCGCCGGGCACGACACCAACTACGCCGCCGTCAGCGGCGCGCTGTGGGGCTGCAGCCCGGCGGACGCGCGGCCCGTGTCGCCCTTCGCCGTGCTGGGCGACATCGGCGGCGGCGCCCTGTACCTGATGACGGGCCTGCTGTCGGGCATCGTGCAGGCGCGCGCCACGGGCCGCGGCACGGTGGTGGATGCCGCCATCGTGGACGGCGCAGCCCATATGCTCAACCTGATGCTCAGCGCGCGCCAGAGCGGCCTGGTGGCCGATGTGCGTGGCCAGAGCATCCACGACAGCGCGCCGTTCTATGACACCTACGTCTGCGCCGACGGCCACCACATCACCGTGGGCGCCATCGAGCCGCAGTTCCATGCCTTGCTGCTGGAGGTCCTGGGACTGGCAGGCGACCCGGATTTCACCGGTCCGCAGTGGGACAAGGCGGCCTGGCCCGCGCGCCGCGCGCGGCTGGCCGCCCTGTTCCTGGCCCAGCCGCGTGCGCACTGGCAGGCCCTGCTGGAGCCCACCGACGCCTGCTTTGGTGCCGTGCTCAGCCCCGTGGAGGCCGCAGGGCATCCACACATGCAGGCACGTGGCGTGTACGCCGAACGCCAGGGTGTGCTGCAGGCCGCTCCTGCGCCGCGCTTCGGTGGCGCAGCCTATGCGCCAGGTGAGGCCTGCGCGCCGGGCGCGCACACGCAGTCGGTCATGGAAAGCCTGGGCCACTCCGGCGCACGGGCCGTGTGGCGCCAACGCTGACCGGAATGCGCCCGCGGTATGCGCGGCGGGCGTTATCAACCTTGCTTGAGCAGCGGCGACGCGGGCAGCCACCGGAACGCCAGCGAGGCCAGCGCCAGCCAAGCGGCGATGGTCAGCAGCACGGTGCGGTAGGGCTCCAGCCCCGCGCTTGCGGCCCAGGCGGCGACGGCACCGGTCAGCGATTGCATGAAGGCAACGCCCAGGAACATGGCCATGGTGTAGAGCGACAGGGCGCGTCCGGTCAGCTCGGCAGGGTAGGAAGAGCGCACGTCGGCGTACTGCAGGATGCTGTAGCCCGACAGCAGCCCCATCACAATCATCAGCGTCACGGTGACGCTGGCGTTTTGCACCAGGGCCATCGCCGCAAACAGGCCGGCCATCAGCAGCGACGCGCGGCCAACCCAGGCACGGCGCCGGGGTGCGCCCGGGTCCATGCGGCCAAACGCGGCCGGTGTGAATAGCGCGATCAGCGACAGCACCAGCGCCACGTTACCGCTGTCCACCAGCGAAAAACCGTAGCGGTTGATCAGCAGCGGCCCCAGCCACAGGCCGCGCAGCGACAAAAAAGCCGCGTAACACGACATGCCCAGAACCACGATGCCCCAGGTGTGCGGTACGGCAAAGAGCCGGCCCATGCCCACCAGCGCCTCGCCCCAGCTGGATGCCGGGCGGTGCACGGCGTCGGCAGGTGCGGGTTCGTGCACCACGAAGTGAATCACCAGCCACGACAGCACGCTCAAGCCCGCCAAAATGCCAAAGCCCATGCGCCAACCCCAGTGCTGCACCACCCACGCCAGCGGCGTGCCGGTGAACAGGAGCCCCAGTCCGCCCACGCCCATGCTCAGGCCCGAGAAGAAGGCAAAGCGGTCGACCGCGAAATGGCGCGCAATGAATAGCGTGCAGGCCACGAAGGCTGGCGAATAGCCCACCCCGATCAGCACCTGCCCGGCCATCAGCCAGCCATAGCTGGGCGCCAGGGCCGATAGGGCCGCACCGGCAATTCCCAGGGGCGCGGCTGCCAGCACCGTGCGGCGCAGGCCGTAGCGGTCCAGCGCAATACCCATCAGCAGCTGCGCAACGCCGAACGACAAGCCAAACAGCCCGGCAAACGCCCCCAGCGATGAGGCCTGCAGGCCGAAATCTGCTTGCAGGCCCTGGGCGAGGATGGCAGTGGTGGTGCGATAGGCCTGGCTGAGCGCAAAGCCCGACAACAGTGCCAGCAGCATCATCCAAAGCGGTGTGGTGCGCGAGGAAGTCACTTAAGGATTGAGGACGTTGTGTGCATCGCGGTGACGGCGCGGGTGCGCTGCCGGACGGAGGCCCGGTGCTGGCGGGCCGTTAGCTGATCGTTAGCTGATCGATAAGAGGTTGTTAGCTGGCGGTAGCAAGGCGCTGCTGCGCCCGCGCGTGGCGCAGCAAGGTGTGCCGGGCCTGCGCCAGCACCGGCGCATCGACCATGCGGCCGTCCAGCACGCAGACGCCGCCACCGGCCTGCTGCAGCGCCTGCTGCACGCGCAGCGCGTGGGCCACGGCGGCCTCGTCGGGGTCGAAGGCGGCATGCAGCACCGCCACCTGCGCCGGGTGGATGCACAGCTTGCCGCCAAAGCCCATGCGGCGTGCGCGCTCGCTGTCGCGGGCCATGCGCTCGGGGTTGCGCGTGTCCACCGTCACGCCGTCGATGGGGGCGGCCAGCCCTGCGCGGCGCGCGGCGAACACCAGGGCCATGCGCACGGGCAGCAGTTCCTGCTCGTCTTCGGCGCAGGCCATGCCTGCGTCCACCTGGAAGTCCAGGTGCCCGAAGGCCAGCCGAGCCACCTGCGGCGCGGTGGCCAGGGCGTCGGCAGCGGCCAGGCCGGCCACGCTTTCGACCAGCGGCACCAGCATGGCGCCCGGCCCGGCAGCCTGGGCCACGGCCTGCAGGGTGGGCGCGCTTTCGGCCTTGGGCACCACGGCACCGGCCAGGCCCTGCGCCGCGAGCTGCGCCAGTGCGGCCAGGTCGGCGGCAAACCAGGGCGAACCATCGCTGTTGAGGCGCACCAGCAGGCGCGCGCGCTGCGCGGCGGTCAGCGCGGCCACGGCCTCCAGCAGGGCCGCGCGTGCACGCTCCTTGTCCGCGGGAGCGACGGCGTCCTCCCAGTCGGCAATCACGATGTCGGCACCGCTGGCCAGGGCCTTGGGCAACCGATCCGGCTGGGTGGCGGGAACGAACAGAAAGGAGCAGGCATTGCGCACGGAGTCAGTCATTGCAGGGGGCGGTCAGGTGTATTGGGAGATTTCGATCAGGTTGTGGTCCGGGTCGCGCACATAGACCGAGACAATGGGGCCACGCGCGCCGGTGCGCGGCACCGGACCGCACTCGATGGCAACGCCATGTTCGGCCAGGCGCTGCTGCACCTGCGCCAAAGGCTCCGAGGCGATGAAGCACAGGTCCAGCGCGCCCGGCATGGGGTGCCGGGCCTTGGGTTCGAACTCGCGGCCCTGGATGTGCAGATTGATCTTCTGGCCATTGCACACGAAGGCCTTGCGGCCTTCGCCAAAGGTCTGCAGCGCCATGCCCAGCACGGTGCAGTAAAAGTGCACGCAATCCGCCTCGTGGGCGGTGGTCAGAACAAGGTGGTCGAGCCGGTCGATCATGCGGTGCCTTGGGTTCATAGGGAAAAGGCCCCAGCCTGCGGTGTGCAGACCGGAAGCGGAGCGCGGCTTATTCGGCGCTCACGCCCGCGGCCTTGATGACCTTGTCCCAGCGCACCACCTCGACCTCCAGGTGCTTGCGCAGGCCCTCGGGGGTGGCCTTGTCGGGCGTGACGAGGTCAGAGCTCAGCTCGGCAATGCGCTTTTTCACGTTGTCGTCCTTGATGGCCACGTTCAATGCCTTGTTGAGCTTGTCCATCACGTCCTTGGGCGTGCCCTTGGGGGCATACATGCCGTGCCACACCTTCACGTCAAAGCCCTTGAGGCCCTGCTCATCGAGCGTGGGAATGCCGGGCATGGACGACAGGCGCTTGGGCGTGGTCACGCCGAAGACCTTGGCGCGCTTGCCATCCTGGATCACGGGCGCGGTCTGCGTGGTCTGGTCGCACAGCAGGTCCACCTGGCCGCCCATCAGGTCGTTCATGGCCGGACCGGCACCCTTGTAGGGGACGGTGGTCAGCTTCACGCCCAGCTGGTGCATGAGCAGCATGCCGCACAGCTGCGACACGGCACCAATGCCCGCGTTGGCCAGCGATACCTTGTCCTGGTTCTTCTTGACGTAGTCCTGCAGTTCCTGGAAGTTGTTCGCAGGAAAGTCCTTGCGCGACAGCAGCGTCATGGGCACATCCAGCACCTGGCCGATGTACTCGAAGTCCTTGAGCGGGTCGTAGGGCAGCTTCTTGTACAGCGCCGGTGCCGTGGCCATGCCCATGTGGTGGATCAGGATGGTGTAGCCGTCGGGCTTGGAGCGGACGATGCGCGCGGGCGCCAGCGTGCCGCCCGCGCCCACGGTGTTTTCCACCACCACCGTCTGGCCCAGCGACTGGCCCATGGGCACGGCCAGCAGGCGCGCCACCACGTCGGTGGGGCCACCCGCGCTGTAGGGCACGACCAGGGTAACGGTCTTTTCTGGCCAGGTGCTGGCCAGGGCGTTGCCGCTCAGGCCCAGGGCGAGTGCCGCGCAGGCGCCCGCAATGGCGCGGCGGGAAATTTTTTTCAGGAAAGCCGTCATGAAGTCTCCTCGTTGAATCTGGAATTTTTGCTGCGAATCCACGGACGCGTCATTTATCGTCGAGCACCGGTCATTCGAGATTGATGTGCCCCACCGTCTCCAGCAGTTTCTTGTAGCGCGCGATTTCCTCCATGTACATGGCGTCCGCCGCCTTCAGCGAACTGGGGGCCAGCACGCGTCGGCCGTCGCCCGACAGGCTCTTCTTTACGCTGTCATCCGTCAGAACGGATGTGAATAACGCGTTGTATTTCTGCTTGTCCTCGCCGGACGCATTCCTCTTGAGGAAATAACCCGCATAGCTGGAGAAGTTGAAGTCCGACAGCCCTTGAACGCTGCTTGCGGCCTGTAGCTTGCTCAGGGAGGGTGGCTTGTCGTTCGAGAAGATGCCGATGATCTGGAACATGCCCTTGGCCACCATGTCATCGAATGTGGTCTGGTAGGGAATGATGGAAAAATCGATTTGTCCCCCGATCAGATCCTGCATGGCGGGCGCGCCGCCCTTGTACGGGATGTGGTTGAGCGCAACGCCTTTCTTCTTGGCGAGGTATTCGCCCATCACGTGGTAGAGCGAGCCCACTCCCACCGTGCCGTAGGAGAGCGGATTGTCCTTGCGGCTTTTCGCCAACGCGAAGAACTCATCGAAATTCTTGACATCCAGGCCCTTGCGTATGGCCAGCACCAGATAGGTCTGCGTGACGTATTGCACCGGCACGAATTCCTCGGACTTGAACTTCACGGCCTTGTTCAGCAGCACCGGCAGGATCAGCTCGTTCTGCGTTCCCTGGAATACCTGATCCTTGGGATTCGCAAGGAACTTGTTGACCGCGAGCAGGCCCGTGGCGCCGCCCAGGTTCTCGACGATAAAGGTCTTTCCTTGGCTGGTGAGGGAGTTGGCCACTACCCGGGCCGTGGCGTCGCTGGGCCCGCCGGCAGGGTATGGAACCAGGATCCGTTCCTGGGCAAGTCCGTTGGCAGAAACGATGATGGCGCAGGTCACCATGAGCCATTTGAAAAATCGCATGAATTACACCCCAATAGATTGCAAAGTCTTGAAAAGAACGGTGGCCTTGCCGACGACGGAATCGAGCCGCACATATTCGTTCTCCGTGTGGAACCCGCCGCCGATAGGCCCCACGGCACAGATGACGTCGCACCCGCATTCCGACGCGATACCGGAGTCGGAGCAGCCGCCCGTCATTTCTCCCTTGACCGGAATGCCTTGCACGACGGAGATCTCCAGGTATTTCTCGGCGAGCCGGCGTGACCCCTCGTTTTGTACAAAGGGCTTGAATTCGCCCCGCACCTTCCACGATGCCGTTTCGCCTTGCAGGCTTTGGCCGCAGATGGTGGCCACCTCGCTCAGGCATTTCTCGCGCTGCGCCATCGTATGGATGCGTAGATCCACCCCGGCCACTGCGGAGGGTGCGACGGTGTTCACGGACAGGCCGCCACGGATCAGCCCCACGTTGAGGGTGATGCCTTCATCCTTGTTTGTCAGTTGCTCCAGGCTCTGGATCTTCTTGGCGAGTGCCGAGATGGCGCTGATGCCCTCGTAGAAATTCCCGCCCGCATGCGCGGCCTTGCCTTGCACCTCGACATCGAGGAACACGCCGCCCTTGCGGCCCACGACCACATTGCCATTCGGCCGGCCCGGCTCGGCGTTGAATGCGTACTTGTGCTGGCGGCAGATGCGATCGATGACTTCTCCGCTTTTGGGCGAACCGATTTCCTCGTCGCAGGTGAACAGCGCCGAGAGAGTGATCTGCGGGTTCCCCATGGCCTTCCATGCCTGGAGTAGATAGGCGTTCATCAGTACGCCCGCCTTCATGTCGGCCACGCCGGGGCCGTAGGCCACGGGGCCATCCATGCGAAAAGGGCGGCGCTGGGTTTCATCGTCGGGAAAAACGGTATCGCAATGCCCGAGCAGCAGCGCCGAGCGCTCGCGCGCCGCGCCGGGGTTCACCGTGGCCGATACACACACCAGCCGATCGCCGTCCAGATGGCGCTCCACCGCGATGCCCTGTGCGGACAGATGACTGGCCACCCAGTCCAGCACCCTGGTAACGCCGGTTTTGTTGTGACTCCCCGAATCGATGTTGACCAATTGTTCCAGTTGCCGGACATATTCGTCCTGGCGGTTCGCCATCCAGGCGGAAAAATCACTCATTCCAAACTTTCAATTCAAAGCAGGGCGCCGACCTTCGGCCAGGCGGCTACATTCCAAAGATTTTGTACCGCGGCATCGGCTTGGGGTGCGCCAACGGCGCCGCCATAGGCGGCCAGGCGCAGCGCCTTGGCAGTGAGCTCTGCACGCGAGAGGGTGTTGCCGGGATCGCCCTTGGGCTCTTCCACGCGGCCGGCCAGCTGGCGGCCGTCCGTCGTCTGCACCGTGACCTTGCCAATCCAGCGTTGCGGGTAGGCAGCGTCCACCTCGGGGTCCAGCTCCATGCGCACCTTCTCGCGCAGGGCCACAGTATCCGGTGCCAGGAACTGCGCGTCGAATTCGGTCAAACCCGCATGGCCAAAGCGCGCGGCCAATGCCAGCACGGTGCCCATGGAAAACTTGCTCTGGTGCACCGTGGTGGGCGAGACCACCGGCCCGAGTACGTCGATGGCACCCTGGTGCACATGGCAGGTGACCTGCGCGATGTCGGCGGGCGCCAGGCCATGCTCGCGCATCACCTGCTGCAGCGCGTCGGCGGCGGGGTGCGTGTGGCGGCACGAGGCATGCCACTTGAACGATGTCTCGGCCGTGGCCCAGCGGGTGCCCAGTCCCTCGGTGAGCTTGGCCGGGTTGGCGTCGGTGGACATGCCCGCAGCCAGGCCCTGCGGCCCGGTGAAGATGTCCTGCGCGCCGGTGAAGCCGTCCTTGGCCAGGAAGGCGGCCATCAGCCCCGCAGAGGCGGCGTGCGCGGTGTGCAGCTGCTTGCTGTCGGCCGCGGTGCGCAAGAATTCCCACAGCCCCGCCGACTGCGTGCCGGCCGAGCCGAAGGCGTGCTGCATCTGCGCGGGCGTGAGCTCCAGCAGTCGCCCCACGGCGGCGGCCGCCGCCAGCGTGCCGGCCGTGGCCGTGGTATGAAAAATCTTGTAGTGGCTGCGGCCCAGGAACTCGCCCACGCGGATGCCGACCTCGTAACCCGCCACGCAGGCCGCCATCAGCTGCGCGCCGCTGGCGCCGATCTGCTGCGCCACGGCCAGCGCGGGCGGAAAGACCACGGCCGCCGGGTGGAACACCGAACCGTTGTGCACATCGTCCTGCTCGGCCACATGGCTGGCCGCGGCGTTGGCCAGCGCGGCCATCATGGGGCTGCTGGTAACGCCGCCATGGCCGATCACCTCGGCCGGGCCTTGTGCCGGGCCCTGCGACAGCGCAAAGCGCGTGATGCTGGCCACGGGCCGCGCCTTGCAGCCGGCCAGCACCGAGCCGAACCAGTCCACCCACAGGTCTTCGGCGCGGCGCTGCACGGGCGCGGGCACGTCGCTCCATTGCAGGGTGGCGGCAAACTGCGCCAGGGGGTGGATGGTGGCTTGGGTTTCTTGCTTCATTTGGGGCTCCAAGGTAGGTGGAATAAGCGCTGCCAGCTGTGTTTTTTATTCAAATGGCTTGCGGGACCTGCAGCGCGTCGATCTGCTCGGCGCTCCAGCCCAGTGCGGCCAGGATGGCGGCGTTGTGCTGGCCCACGGCGGGCACGGCATCCATGCGGTAATCGAACGCGCTGTTCACGCCCGGCGGCAGCAGGGCGGGCACCTCGCCCGCGGGCGTGCCCACGGTGCGCCAGCGCTGGCGCGCGGCCAGTTGCGGGTGGGCCCACAGGTCGGCCATGTCGTTCACGCGGGCGTTGGCAATGCCGGCCAGCTCCAGGCGCTCGACCACCTGCGCGGCCGTGAGGTTGGCAAATACCTGCAGGATCAGCGCCTGCAGGGCTTCGCGATGCTGGTTGCGCTGGGCGTTGGAACAGAAGCGCGGGTCGGTGGCCACCTCGGGGTGCTGCAGCACGGTGTCGCAAAAGGCTTTCCACTCGCGCTCGTTCTGCAGGCCCAGCATCACGGTCTTGCCGTCGCCGGCCACAAACGGGCCGTAGGGGTAGATGCTGGCGTGCGATGCGCCGGTGCGCGGTGGCGGCGGCGCGCCGTCGTAGGCGTAGTACATCGGGTAGCCCATCCATTCGCCCATGGCTTCGAGCATGGACACGTCGATATGGCTGCCCTCGCCCGCCCTGCCGCGCAGCAGCAGGGCCGACAGGATGTTGGTGTAGGCATACATGCCGGCAGCGATGTCGGCTACCGAGATGCCGGACTTGCTGGGCACCTCGGGTGTGCCGGTGACGGACAGAAACCCCGCCTCGCTCTGGATCAGCAGGTCGTAGGCCTTCTTGTCGCGGTACGGGCCGTCGGCGCCGTAGCCGCTGATGTCGCACACGATCAGTTGGGGGTTGTGCGCCTTCAGGGCTTCGTACGACAGCCCCATGCGCGCGGCCGCGCCGGGCGCCAGGTTCTGCACCAGCACGTCGGCGGTCTTCAAGAGCTGCAGCAGCGCGGCCTTGGCCTGCGGCTGCTTCACGTCCAGCGCCAGGCTTTCCTTGTTGCGGTTGAGCCAGGTGAAGTGCGAGGACTGGCCCTTCACACGCTGGTCGTAGCCGCGCGCGAAGTCGCCGCTGCCGGGGCGCTCCACCTTGATGACGCGCGCGCCCAGGTCGGCCAGCTGGCGTGTGCAGAACGGCGCGGCCACCGCGTGTTCGAGCGAGACGACGGTGATGCCGTCGAGGGGGCGAAGGGGTGTATTCATGGATCAGTCTTTCCCTGCAAAAGCTCGGTGAGCGGCGCTTGCAACTGGCGCGCTCCCACGCCAGGGACACCGAGGAAGGGCCGCCCCGCACCGAGGGTGTCGTCCCCCTCCCGCGCAGCGAGAGAGGGGGAAGGCGCGCAGCGACTCAGGGGGTGATTCATTTCAAAACGAACGGGGCAGGCCCAGGATGTGCTCGGCCACGTAGCTGTAGATCATGTTGGTCGAAATCGGCGCCACCTGGTACAGGCGTGTCTCGCGGAATTTGCGCTCGATGTCGTATTCGCAGGCAAAACCAAAGCCGCCGTGGGTCTGCAGGCAGACGTTGGCCGCTTCCCAGCTGGCCTTGGCGGCCAGGTGCTTGGCCATGTTGGCCTCGGCACCCGCGTTCTGGTGGGCGTCAATCTTCTCGCAGGCCTTCCAGCGCATCAGGTTGGCGGCTTCCAGCTCGATGAAGGCATCGGCAATCGGGAACTGCACGCCCTGGTTCTGGCCGATGGGGCGGTTGAACACCACGCGTTCCTTGGCGTATTTGGTGGCGCGGTCGATGAACCAGTAGCCATCGCCAATGCATTCGGCGGCAATCAGGGTGCGCTCGGCGTTCAGACCGTCCAGCAGGGTCTTGAAGCCCTTGCCTTCTTCGCCCAGCAGCGCGTCCTCGGGGATTTCGAGGTTGTCGAAAAACAGCTCGTTGGTCTCGTGGTTGACCATGTTCAGGATGGGGCGCACGGTGAGGCCGTTGCCAATCGCCTGGTGCAGGTCGATCAGGAAGCACGACAGGCCATCGGAGCGCTTTTTCACCTGATCGGCGGGCGTGGTGCGCGCCAGCAGAATCATCAGATCGCTGTGCTGGATGCGCGAGATCCAGACCTTCTGGCCATTGATGACCCAGCGGCCATCCTTCCTGACGGCGCTGGTCTTGAGTTTGGTGGTGTCGCTGCCGGTGGTGGGCTCGGTCACGCCCATGGACTGGATGCGCAGCGCGCCCGAGGCAATCTGGGGCAGGTACTTTTCTTTTTGCGCCTGCGAGCCGCTGCGCACGATGGCGTTCATCACGTACATCTGGCCGTGGCAGGCGCCAGAGTTGCCGCCGCTGCGGTTGATCTCTTCCATGATCACCGAGGCCTCGGCCATGGTCAGGCCCGAGCCGCCGTATTCCTGCGGGATCAGCGCGGCCATCCAGCCGGCCTTGGTCAGGGCATCGACAAACTCCTCGGGGTAGCCGCGGACCTCATCGACCTTGCGAAAGTATTCGTCGGGGAACTGGGCACAGAGGGCGCGCACGGCGTCGCGGATTTCTTGGTACTGGTCGGGCTGGTGGATCATGGCGGTGGGGTATCTATAAAAAAGAAGGAATCGGCTGGTTCAGCGGTTCAAAACAACGTGGCTGTGCCTTGCATGGTCAGCCAGCCCTCGTGGTCCTGGGCCCACAGCTCCACAGTCTTGCCATCGTTTGATGCCTTGCCGTGCACGCTGAACGGGTGCAGGTCGAAGGTGGGTCGCACGGCGCGAAAGTCGAACGTGGCCACCTGCGCGCCGGGCAGGCTGCGGCGCAGCAGGTCCAGCAGCAGCGTGGCAATCAAGGGGCCGTGCACGATCAGGCCGGGGTAGCCCTCCACCTCGGTCACGTACTTGCGGTCGTAGTGGATGCGGTGGCCGTTGAAGGTGAGCGCCGAGTAGCGGAACAGCAGCACGTCATCGGGCGTGACGGTGCGCGACCAGACCGCCTGGCCATTCAGCGGAGGCTGCTGCGGCTGTGGCGCCGGGTCGCCGGGCTGAGCGGCCGAGCGGTAGACGATGTCGTGCTCCTCGGTCAGCGCCAGGCCCTGGGCATTGCGGTACTGGTGTTCGACCAGCACGAACAGCAACTCGCCCGAGCGGCCGGCCTTGTGCTTGACGGACTGGATGGTCGAGTGGCGCTGCACCTCCTGGCCCACGCGCAACGGGTTGGCCTGCTCCCAGCGCAGCCGCCCGCCGGCCCACATGCGGCGCGGCAGCGGCACGGGTGGCAGAAAGCCGCCGCGCTGGGGGTGCCCGTCGGGACCGATTTCGCTCTGGCGCGCATGCGGCAGAAAGTACAACCAGTGCCACAGCGGCGGCAGGGTAGTGGCGGCAGTCGGCGCTGGGTCGTCGCGATCCAGCGTGGCCGACAGCGCCGCCACGGGCATAGCCGTGAGGGTATCGCTCAAGGTGTCGCTCTTGCCCTGCCAGGTCTGCAGGTGCGCGAGCAGGGTGGCGTTGATGGTGGTTTCTGTCATGGTCGCCATCGTGCGGTCTGGCAGGCACCGGCGCAATCCACGTTTGTGAAAGCGTGTCTTCTGCGCCCATGAAGCCCCGCGCCTTCGCCCACTGCTTTCATGCAGCCAAAGCCCCGCCTAGCAATTGCCAAATGGCGCTGCCGCGGCTTTGGGTTCATGCTCCAGCGCTGATCGACAACACAAACCGAAGGACAACGAACATGGCGCAGAAGATGGTGCAGGACAAGGTGGTGGTGGTAACGGGCGCTGGCGGCGGCATCGGGCGCGACATGGCGCTGGCCCTGGCGGCGGCTGGCGCCAAGGTGGTGGTCAACGACATCGGCACTTCCACCACCGGCGAGGGCACGGATGCCGGCCCGGCGCAGAAAGTAGTGGACGAAATCAAGGCCGCTGGCGGCCAGGCCGTGGCCAACATGGACAGCGTGGCCGAGGCGGCAGCTGCCGGCCGCATCGTGCAATGTGCGTTGGACCACTTCGGCCGCATCGACGGCGTGGTCAACAATGCGGGCATCCTGCGCGACCGCTTCTTCCACAAGATGAGCCTGGACGAATGGGACGCCGTGATCAAGGTGCACCTGTATGGCAGCTACTACATGGCACGCGCGGCCGCCAACCACTTCAAGGAGCAGGAAAGCGGCGCCTTCGTGCACATGACCTCCACCTCGGGCCTGATCGGCAACCTGGGCCAGGCCAACTACAGCGCCGCCAAGCTGGGGCTGACGGCGCTGTCCAAGTCCATCGCGCTCGACATGCAGAAATTCAACGTGCGCTCCAACTGCATCGCGCCGTTTGCCTGGAGCCGCATGATCGGCTCCATCCCCACCGACACACCCGAGCAGCAGGCGCGCGTGGCCAAGATCCAGCAGATGACGCCCAACAAGATCGCGCCGCTGGCCGTGTACCTGCTGTCCGACCAGGCCAAGGACGTGAACGCCCAGGTGTTTGCCGTGCGCAACAACGAGATCTTCCTGATGAGCCAGCCGCGCCCCCTGCGCTCGGTGCACCGCAGCGAAGGCTGGACGCCCGAGTTCATTGCCGAGCATGGCATGCCGGCGCTCAAGGCCTCGTTCGTGCCGATGGACCGCTCGGCCGACGTGTTCAGCTGGGACCCGGTGTAAACAGGGACAACCCCCTGAGGCGCTTCGCGCCTTCCCCCTTCTCTCGGCTGCGCCGGGAAGGGGGACGCAGCCCTCGCTGCGGGGCGGCCCTTGCTTGGCTGCCCTGGCTTGGGGCGGCGCCGGTTGCCGGGGCTGCGCAGAGAGGCAACGCGTTACGGATGAACGAAATGGCTATTGACTACCACCACCTGAAGAACCGGGCCTTCGCGCCCGTGCACCAGCACTACACCGAGCGCGACACCATGCTGTATGCGCTCAGCCTGGGCCTGGGCAATGACCCGCTCGACGCTGCGGCCCTGCCCTTCGTCTATGAGGGTCTGGCCGGCGGCCTGCGCGCCCTGCCAACGCAAGCCGTGGTGCTGGGCTACCCCGGCTTCTGGGCGCGCGAGCCGGACACGGGCATCGACTGGGTCAAGCTGCTGCACGGCGAGCAGCGCGTGCGCTGGCACCAGCCATTGCCCGCCAGCTGCGCGGTGGTGGGCAAGAGCCGCATCACGCACCTGATCGACAAGGGCGAGGGCAAGGGCGCCATCCTGATCACCGAGCGGCGCCTGGAAACCCAGGCTGGCGAGCTACTGGCCACGCAGCAGCAGGTGACCTTTCTGCGCGGCGACGGTGGCTACAGCCAGCGGGAGGGCGGCCAGCCCAGCGACGCACCGCTGCCCGCGCTGCAGCCCACGCCGCAGGACCGCGCGCCCGACTTCAGCGACACCCAGGCCATCCGCCCCGAGGCGGCGCTGCTCTACCGCCTGATGGGCGACTACAACCCGCTGCACGCCGACCCGGCCGTGGCCGCCAAGGCGGGCTTTGCGCGCCCCATCCTGCACGGTCTGGCCAGCTACGGCCTGGTGGCCCGTGCGCTGCTGCGCCAGTGCGCGGGCGGCGACCCGGCGCGCCTCAAGGCCCTGGACATCCGCTTTGCCTCGCCGGTCTATCCAGGCGAAACGCTGGTCACCGAGATCTGGCGTCTGCCCGGCCAGCCAGGGCATTTCCAGCTGCGCGCCCGCGTGGCCGAGCGCGACATCGTGGTCCTGAGCCACGGCTACGCCGAGCTGGCCTGAACCATCCCAAAGTGCGCTGCTGGCGCTTTCGAGAAAAGCGCCATGGCCCATCTTGATCCTCAATATCTTCTGGAGCACGCCATGAGCGCATCCCCCGTGTTGACCTCCGTGCAGGACGGCATCGGCACCATCACCCTCAACCGCCCCGAGGCGCGCAACGCCCTGAGCCAGGCCATGCGCCCCGCCCTGGCCGCTGCCATTGCGCAGATGCGCGACGACCCGACGGTGCATGCCGTCATCCTCACCGGCGCAGGCGGCGCCTTCTGCTCGGGCGGCGACATCTCGGCCATGCAGGACACCAGCCGCACGGGCCTCACTTTTCGCAAAGGCATGCGCGAGCTGCACCAGTGGTTCCCTGAACTGGTGGACCTGGAAAAGCCCGTCATCGCCGCGGTCGATGGCCCGGCTTTTGGCGCGGGGCTGGGCCTGGCGCTGGCGGCCGACTTCGTGCTGGCCACGCGCCGCGCCAAGTTCTGCGCCGTGTTCGGGCGCATCGGCCTGGTGCCCGACCTGGGCGTGATGCGCCTGCTGCCGCGCATCGTGGGCCAGCAGCGGGCCAAGGAGCTGGTCTTCACCGCCCGCACCGTCGATGCGCAGGAGGCCAGGCAGCTGGGCATGGTGTTCGACATTGTGGAAGATGCCGCCGCGCTGACCGAGGCCGCGCAGGCGCTGGCGCGCCGCTTTGGCGAGGCGTCCACCGCCGCCATCGGCATCGCCAAGACCGTGATGAACCAGTCCTTCGAGCTCGATGCCCACGCCATGGCCGAGCTGGAGTCCTACGCCCAGTCCATGTGCCGCAGCTCCGATTACCACCAGGACGCGGTGCGGCGCTTTAAAGACAAGCAGCCGCTGCGCTTCGACTGGGACAAAAAATGACGGCCCGCCTGAGTCGCCTGTGGCGACATCCCCCCGGGGGGACGCCGCCCGTGCGGCGGGGCGGCCCTTGCACGGCGGCCCTCGCCTGGGTCGCGCCAGCTTCACGCGACGCGGACGCGACGCAACATCGCGGAGAAATGACATGAGCCTGTTGGTCGGGCAATTGCAGGACTTGATCCGCCCGGGCGACACCCTGTGGTGGGGCCAGGCCACGGCCGAGCCGCTCACGCTCACGCGCGCCGTGACCGCGCACCGCCACGCGCTGGCGCAGGGCGGTCGGCTGCGCGTGTTCGTGGGCATTGGTGCGTCGGACACGCTGCGGCCGGAACAGGCCGACACCATCGATTTCTTTGGCTACGCCGCGGGCGGTCCGCACCGCCACCTGGCCGATGCGGGCGTGCTCGACATCCTGCCCAGCCACTACTCGCACCTGCCGGGTCTGATCCGCGCGGGCGTGCTGCGGGCCGATGTGGTGCTGCTGCAGGTCTCGCCGCCCGATGAACAGGGCCGCTACAGCCTGGGCCTGGTGCACGAATACCTGCCCGCCGCGCTGGAGCAGGCGCGCGTGGTGATCGCCGAGGTCAACCCCGCCATTCCCTGGACGCATGGCAGCGTGCACCTGCAGGCCAGCGACTTTGCGTTGCTGATTGACGCGCAGCACCCGCCACTGGAGCAAAGCCGCGCCGCGCCCGGCCCGGCCGAGCAGGCCATTGCGCGCCACATCGCCGGGCTGATCCAGGACGGCGCCACGCTACAGCTGGGCATCGGCAACCTGCCCGAGGCCGTGCTGGCCGCGCTGCACGGCCACCGCGACCTGGGCCTGCACAGCGGCGCGGTCGGCGACGGCATTGCCGCCCTGGCCGAGGCCGGTGTACTGACCCATGCCAAGAAGAGCCTGGACACCGGCGTGGGCATTGGCGGCATCCTGATGGGCAGCGAGAAGGTGCGCCGCTGGGCGCACCGCAACCCGGCGCTGCAACTGCGCGGCACCGACTACACGCACGACCCCGAGGTGCTGGCCGCCAGCCACCAGCTGGCCGCCATCAACGCGGCCATCGAGGTGGACCTGACCGGCCAGATCAACGCCGAGGTGGCAGCGGGCGTGTATGTGGGCGCCGTGGGCGGCGCGGTCGATTTCTTGTGCGGCGCGGCCCGCAGCCGTGGTGGCCTGCCCATCGTGGCGCTGCCGGCCACCGCCAAGGGCAGGACGCGCATCGTGGCGCAGCTGGCCGGCCCGGTCAGCACGCCGCGCAGCGACGCGGGCCTGATCGTCACCGAGCATGGCGTGGCCGACCTGCGCGGCCAGACGCTGTCGCGCCGCGTGCGCCGGCTGATCGATATTGCCGCGCCCGAACACCGCGAGGACCTGGAGCGCCAGGCCCATGCACTGCTGCGCCGCTGTGGCGCGGTTTTTCATCAAAAACAATAGCTCCTGGCGCTTTATGGATAAGCGCCAGAGCCACTTTCATTCCAATTTTCGCGTCCATTCATCAGGAGAAAACCATGCGCAGAGCCGCCATCGTCACCCCCGTTCGCACCCCTGTCGGCACCTTTGGCGGCAGCTTGCGCCCCGTGCCCGTTGAAGAGCTGGCCGCCACCACGGTGCGCGCCGTGGTCGAGCGCAGCGGCATCGACCCCGCACGCATCGACGACGTGGTCATGGCCCAGTCGTACGCCAACAGCGAGGTGCCCTGCGTGGGCCGCTGGGCCGCGCTGCAGGCGGGGCTGCCGGTGTCGGTGCCCGGCATGCAGCTGGACCGCCGTTGCGGTGGCGGCCTGCAGGCCATCGTCACCGCTTCGATGATGGTGCAAAGCGGCGCCGCCGACGTGGTGATCGCCGGTGGCGTGGAGAGCATGAGCAACATCGAGTACTACAGCACCGACATGCGCTGGGGCGCGCGCTCGGGCAACGTGCGCTTTTTCGACCGCCTGGACCGCGGCCGCGAACGCTCGCAGCCGGTGGAGCGCTTCGGCAAGATCAGCGGAATGATCGAAACGGCCGAGAACCTGGCGCGCGACTACGGCATCACGCGCGACGAGGCCGACGCCTTCGCCGTGCGCAGCCACCAGCGGGCGGCCGCGGCCTGGGAAGCCGGCCGCTTCGCCGACGAAATCGTGCCCGTCCAGGTGCCCCAGCGCAAGGGCGACCCCCTGCTGTTCTCGCGCGACGAAGGCTTTCGCGCCGACGCCACGGCCGACAGCATGGGCAAGCTGCGCGTGCTGATGCCCAACGGCACCGTCACGGCCGGCAACGCCAGCCAGCAGAACGACGCGTCAGCCGCCTGCCTGATCGTGGCCGAGGACAAGCTGGCCGAGCTGGGCCTGACGCCCATGGCCACGCTGGTGGGCTGGGCCGCTGCGGGCTGCGAACCCTCGCACATGGGCATCGGCCCGGTGCCCGCCACGCAGAAGCTGCTGGCGCGGCTGGGGCTGAAGATCGACGACATGGACCTGGTGGAACTGAACGAGGCCTTCGCCTGCCAGGTGCTGTCCGTGCTCAAGGGCTGGAACTGGCAGGACCAGGACGCCATCGCCCACAAGCTCAACGTCAACGGCTCGGGCATCTCGCTGGGCCACCCCATCGGCGCCACGGGCGTGCGCATCCTGGCCACGCTGCTGCACGAGCTGCAGCGCCGCAAGGGCCGCTATGGGCTGGAAACCATGTGCATCGGCGGCGGACAGGGCATTGCCGCCGTTTTTGAACGGGCGTAACGCCGTTGCACGACATGCGCCGCCGCATCACGGCGCATCATGCAGGTCCCACTGCGGCGCCATGGCTCGGATGGAGGTGGTGAGCAGGTCGATGAACGCCATGGTGGCGGCCGAGGGCTGGCGATTCGAGGCCCGCACGATGTACAGCGCATTGCCCACCCCCTTGACCGCATGCCGCGGCAGCACGCGCACCAAGCTGCCGCGCCCGAGCGCTTCGCATACGGCATAGCTGGGCAGCAATGCGATGCCCAGGCCCTGCGATACGGCGTTGAACAGGAACTGGTAGTCACCCGACTGAATGGCGGCGCTGTGCTGCACCAGCACCGTGCCTGGGCCGTCCGGGCCCGTGAACTCAAGCCTCTGCCCCAGCGCCAATGGCGTGATCAGCCGGGCATGCTTCAGGTCCGCCGGCTGGTGCACGTGCAGTGCGTGCTGCTGCAGGTGCTCCGGGGTGCATACCAGGCACCAGCGGATGTCGCACACCTTGGTCGCTACATGGTCGTTCAAGGGGGCGGAAGTGATGTGGATCGCCAGATCGACCTTGGATGCCACCAGGTCGTGGATCTGGTCGTTGATGAGCAGGCGCAACTGCAGCTCCGGGTGGTTCCTGCAGAACTGCAGGATCAGGGGCTTGAGATGGAAATGCCCGAGTCCGGTGGGGATGCGCACCCGTATTTCGCCGCTCACGGTGTGGTGCATCTGCTCGATCTTGCACCGCGCATCCTGCAGTTCGTTCATGGCCTGCTGGCAGTGACCGTAGAGGATGCGCCCGGCCTGCGTCAGCTCCACGTGTTTCGTCGTTCGGCGCAGCAGCTGCGCGCCGTATTCCCCTTCCAGCGCCTTGAGGCGGCGCGAGACGTTGGAGCGCGTCATACCCGAGCGCTCGGCGGCGTCGGTGAGATTCCTGGACTCCGCGATCGCAACAAACATGCGCACCAGGTTCAGATCCATACAGAGCCTTTCGGGGCCTTGCGTGGCCCATGCGTTCAATGCGCCGATTGTTGAGCACAAATCAACATCGCTGGCTATTTTCTGTGCATTCCCAGCGCCGCCCGCTCCGCCTACCATGCCCCCACACATGACCTGGAAGGACACTGTGGCGTGGCGCCGCAGCCTTCCCTACAGAGGAGACAAAGGGTGACTACAACGCCATCGCAGGGGCCTATGCCGCTGCAGGGATTTACCGTGTTGGACCTGAGCCAGGGTGTCGCAGGCCCCTATTGCGCGCAGCTGCTGGCCGGCCAGGGTGCAAGGGTGATCAAGGTCGAGCCACCGCAGGGCGACTGGGGGCGCCATGTCGGTGTCGCGAGGAATGGGCACAGCACCATCTCCAGCACATACAACGGCGGCAAGCAGAGCCTGGCCATCGATGCCAGGCACCCGGACGGCAAGGCGCTCATCCTGCAATTGGCGCAGCAGGCCGACATCATCGTGCAAAACTTCCGCCCGCAGGTCGTGCAGCGCCTGGGCCTGGACTACGAGAGCCTGCGGGAGCGCGGCCTCAAGCCGGTGTACGTGTCCATCAGCGGCTATGGGCCAGACGGACCGTTCGCCGACTACCCGGCCACCGATTCCGTCATGCAGGCGGATTCCGGCCTGATGTTCAGCAACCGCGACGCTGCGGGAACGCCGCAGCGCATCGGCGTGCTGCTGGCCGACATCGCCGCCGGCGTGTACGCAGCGCAGGCATGTACCGCGGCACTGCTGCACAAGTTGCGCACCGCCGAGGGCAGCCATGTGCAGATCAACCTGTTCAATGTCTGCTGTGCGCTGCAGTCCACGGTCTTTTCCGAAGAAGTGACCGGTGCCCAGGCCGCCCGGCAGGCCATCAGCGCACCGAACGGGGTCTTCGATGCGGCGGATGGAAAACTGACCATATTGGCCTTGAACAATGAGCAGTTCGTGCGCATCTGCCGGGCCTTCGAGCTTGCGCACTGGGAAACCGACCCGCGTTTTGCCAGCAACGAGCTGCGCCTGGAGCACAAGGCACAGCTGCACGCCGAACTGTCCCGGAAGGTGGCGCAGCAATCGCTGGCGCAGCTGGAGGCGCTGCTGGGGTGCCACCAGGTTCTGCATGCACGCGTGCGCGCGGGCCGGGACGTGGTCGGACACCCCCAGGCGCAACACCTGCGCACGTTCCAGACCATCGAGCAGCCGGATTTCGGGCCGCTGGTCTGGGCCGCGGCACCCTGGGCATGCCACGCGGACGCCGTGCAGCCGGCGCCGCGCATAGGCGAGCACAGCGAGGCCCTCCTGCGCGAACTCGGCCTGGACCCGCTGGAGATTGCCGCGCTCGTCGCGCGGCAGGTCGTCGCGACGGACTCCGACGCCCGGGGAGATACGCGATGAAAGCGCTCGTCTGCCGGGAGTTCGGCCAGCCCGAGGATGTGATCGCGCTGCAGGAGGTCGCGCCCGTCGCGCAGATCGACATCGATGAAGTGCTGGTCGAGGTGCACCATGCGACGGTGAGCCACGCCACGGGGCTGCTGATCGAGGGCCGCTACCAGAAGACGCCGCCGCTGCCCTTCGTGCCCGGCACGGAAGGCGTGGGCCGGGTGCTTGCCTGCGGCAGCCGCGTCGGCCATGTCAAGGTCGGGGATGCGGTGGCCTTCATCTGCGACTGGGGGGCTTACGCCGAGCAGTTGACGGTACATGGCGCCACCGTGTACCCGATTGCGGACGACCTCGATCCACTGCAGGCGCTCGCCGTGCCGATCTCCTACGGAACGGCCTACGCCGCGCTGCACTGGCGGGCACGGCTGCAGGAAGGCGACACCGTGCTGGTGCTTGGCGCGGGCTCGGGCGTCGGCGCCGCGGCGGTCGAGCTGGCGCGGCTGGTCCCGGGTGTCACGGTCATCGCCTGCGCCAGCAGCCCGCAGAAACGCCAGGCCGCGCTGCAAGGCGGCGCGCACCATGCGGTCGAACCGGACGGCCTGATCGGGCAGGTCAAGCAGCTCACACAGGGGCGAGGCGCGGACCTGGTGTTCGACCCCGTCGGCGGCGATCTGCTGCTGCAGGCACTGCGCTGTACCGCACAGAATGGAAAGATCGTCAGCATAGGCTTTGCCAGTGGAACCATTCCCCAGATTCCCATGAACATCCTGCTGGTCAAGAACCTCACCGTGTTCGGTTTTTTCTATGGCCAATACATCGGCTGGACGCCCGCCAACGAGCGCGTGCAACATGCGATGCAGGTGCAGGCCATGATGGCAGAGCTGTTTGCACTTGCCCGGCGCGGGGCCATTCATCCGGCCGTCACCCAGATTTTCCCCATGGACCAACTCTGCCAGGCATTGCATGCCCTGCATAGCCGTGACGTGGTCGGAAAAGTCGCACTCGCAATCAAAACCTCATCACCTTGACGACTGAAGTTTGAATGATCTGAGACATATAAGGAGACATACCATGAAGCAGCCCTTTCCCAACTCCGGCGCCGCGCCGCATGGCGGCAGACGCACAACCCTGCGGACCCTGGCATCCGCAGCCTGCATGGCAGCTCTTGGCGCCACGACACTGGTGCCGACGGTGGCGCGGTCGGCGACGGACTACCCCAAGGGACCGATCAGGCTGGTGGTGCCCTATCCCCCCGGCGGCCCTACGGACCTGGTCGGGCGCGTGGTCGCGGCCGCGATGGGCGACATACTCAAACAAAGCTTTTTCGTCGACAACAAGCCGGGGGCCAGCGGCATGGTGGGCGGGACCATGGTGGCCAAGGCTCCAGCAGACGGGTACACCCTGTTAAGCAACGCCTCGCTGCACGTCATCAATCCCTCCGTGTACGAAAAGGTGCCGTACGACGCGTTCAATGACTTTGCGCCCATCACCCAGATCGTTGACGTGCCCCTGGTGCTGGTCGTCAGGAGCGATCTACCAGTCGCCAATGTGCAGGAGCTGATCGCCTACCTGAAGCAAAGCAAGGGCGCGGTGAACTTCGCCTCGGCGGGAAACGCGTCGTCGCAGCATCTCTCGGGCGAGCTGTTCAAGATACGGACGGGCGTCGCCATGCAACACGTGCCCTACAAGGGAAGCTCGCCCGCGCTCACCGACCTGATGGGCGGGCAGGTGCAGCTGATGTTCGACTCCATGCCCTCGGCCATGCCATTCATCACATCGGGAAAACTTAAGGCGCTTGCCGTCACGACCAGAAAGCGTTCCAGATCGCTGCCACAGATACCGACCATGCAGGAGGCAGGGGTCGCTGGCTTTGAAACCAGCACTTGGTATGGGCTGTGGGCGCCGAGGAACACGCCTGCAGACGTGGTGGGAATACTGGCAAGGGCGGCGCAGGAAGCGTTGAGGAAACCCGAGATCGCGGCGCAGTACCAGCGCATGGGTGCAGAACCTGTGGGTTCCAGTCCTCAAGAGTTCGAGGCTTACATGAAATCCGAAGAGAAGAAATGGACCGAAATCGTGCGGCTATCCGGCGCCAAAGCTGACTGAGCGTGCACGACCGCGATGCTGAGCCTGCGTTCTCAGGCTCTCATCGCGGCGGTCTGTGTTGCCGATGATCGTCAAAAGTCCCGCGCTCGGCACCAAGCAACCGCTATGTCCCTGAACTCTTGCGCCAGAGGAGGCAAGGCTGCCTGATGCCGCCACATGATCCCCAATTGATGTCGCCAATGGAAGTCGGCTCCATTCAATGCGCATAGGCCATGTCCGGCAGATTGCGTCAATATGGCGGCGTTGGCGATTCCCAGCAGATCACTGTGGCACAGCAAGGTCGCAAAGCTCGCTGGTGTTGTGGTGCTCTCCACAATCACCGTGGGTGCGGGCAAGTGGTGTGCAGCCAGCCGTGCATCAAGCCAGCGGCGTAGCAGCATGTCTTGGCTCGGTAGGGCCCATTGTTCGCCCGCCAGATCCGCCAGTTGGTGGAACTGGTGGACGCGGGGGTGGCCCTTCCGCGCCACCACGCTGATGCGTAGCTGACCCAGTGCAATATGGGCGAGGCCCCTGGGCAAGCTGTCGGGCAAGGCGACCAAGGCCAGGTCGATATGCCCGTCTTCGAGGCGCTCCATCAAGCGTGTACTGAGTTCGCTTTCAAACCGGAAGCGAGCCATTGGACGAGTTGGTAAAAAATGCGCAATCAACGGCGATAGCAGCCCGTGGGTCAGCGCCGGCAGCACGCCAATGCGCAGCAGCCCTGTATTGGCTGCGCGCTGCTGGACCATATTGGCCTGAAGATCTTGACAGACGTTCGATAGTTGGCGTGCATGAATCAGCAATTGTGCCCCGGCAGCAGTGGCAGCCATGCCGCGCGTGGTGCGCTCCAGCAGCGGAATGCCGAATTCGGCCTCCAGCCGAGCTACTGTTTTGGACAGCGCCGACTGCGTAGTGCTCAGCCGGCTGGCCGCGCGTGAGAGTTGGCCGGATTCGCAAATGACCACAAAGGATTGCAAGTCTTCAAAGCGCATATGAAGTGTGCCCGTCAGGGAATGTATTTGTGCCTGGCAGGAATGGATTATCTGGATCGATCGGTCTAAATTGAATTGGTGACGGAACAACATGTATAGAAAGAGGAGACATGCAATGGCAATTCATATCGGAAGGGTGCGGTCTGATAACGGCCGCTCTTGCGCATTGATTTCACGCAGGGGCAGCCTGGCTGCCATGGCGCTGGCATGTGGCGGTTTTGGCCTGGCGACGGCATCGGCCAGTGGAAATCCCCGATTGCCCGACTTCCCCACTCGCCCCATCACCATTGTTGTGCCCTCAGCGGCAGGCAATGTCAATGACGCCGTTGCACGACTGATCGGGCAGGAGCTACAGGCAGCGTGGGGACAGCCCGTAGTGGTGGAAAACCGTCCCGGTGCAGGTACGCTGACTGGTACCAAGTATGTTGCGGGTGCACCCAAGGACGGGCATACGCTGCTACTGACCTTCACGGCTCACGTGCAGAACCCGTCGCTGTTCAAATCCACGGGCTACGACCCGATCAAGGATTTCACCGCAGTCAGCGAGGTGGCACTGTCGGCCGTCATATTGGCCGCCGCACCTGATTTCGAGGCGAAGACAGTGGCCGACATCGTCAAGCTAGCCAAAGCCCGGCCTGGTGAGATGACTTACGGCTCCTATGGTGTGGGGACCACGGGACACATCCTGGGTGAGCTTTTCAAGCGTGAGGCAGGACTGCAGCTAACGCATGTGGCCTACAAAGGTGGGGCGCCCCTCGCCAATGACTTGGCAGCCGGGCATATCAAGTTTGGCTGGATAGCCGCGGGAACCGCCATGCCATTGATCAAAGCTGGCAGACTGCGCCCGATGGCTTTCGCGGGCGTACAGCGCTCCGATCTGATGCCCGAGGTGCCGACCATGCAGGAGCTTGGCTACCGGGGCTTCGAACCCGACACCTGGATGGGACTGCTGGCGCCTGCGGGGGTGCCTGCCGACCGGGTCAACGCTTTGTCGACCCAGGTCGCGCGCATTGTGAAAAGACCCGAAATGGTAAAGCGCATGCATGACATGAATCTGGTGCCTGTGGGGAGCACCTCCGGACAGTTCCAGACCCGGATGGAGACCGATCTGCAGGCGTGGTCGCGCATGATCCGTGAACTGGGCATTACCGTCGAATAGCCGGAGGAGATGCGTCGTGCAGGTCTTGACTCATCATTCGCCTATTGTGCTGCCTGGCGTGGCGCAACGCCCTGCGCTGGACCACCGGCCAGCCTATGACGGCCTCGTGTGCGAGCAATGGGGTGATTGGCGGGAATTGAAAAAGCAGCAGCTGGAACGCCAGCCTCTGCAGCCGGGGCAGGTACGGCTGGCTGTTCACTACGCCGGAGTAGGCTTTGCGCTCAAACTGATTGTTGCAGGGCAATACCAGCGCAAGCCACCGCTGCCGTTCACGCCGGGGACGGAGGCGTCGGGCGTCGTGCTGGAAGTGGCGGAAGGCGTTGTGCATCTGGTGCCAGGACAGCGTGTGGCTGCAGCGCTCGACTGGGGGGCATTTGCCCAAGAAGCGGTGGTATCTGCCGACACAGTGTACCCAGTGCCTGATGCCTTGCCGCTAGGACAGGCAGCCGCGTTGCCGATTACCTATGGAACGACTGGGGCTGCGCTGGAGTGGCGCGGACGGCTGCAGCCCGGGGAGGTTCTACTGGTGCATGGCGCAAGCGGTGCTCTGGGCATGGCAGCCGTGCAGATCGGCAGGAGCATGGGCGCCACCGTGATTGCCACAGCCAGCACGGAGGTCAAGCGCAACGCAGCCCTAGCCAACGGAGCACACCATGTCTTGCCGCCCGATCCTCAGACCTTGGCAGCTTCGGTCAAGGCTCTGACCGGAGGGAGAGGCGCTGATGTGGTGTTTGATCCGGTTGGCGGCGACTTGTTTGATGCATCGCTGCGATCCACCGCTGCGGAAGGGCGCATCCTGTGCATCGGCTTTGCTGGAGGGCGTATTGCGCAGATTCCTGCGAACTTACTGCTGGTCAAGAACATCGCCGTGATTGGGTTCAATTACGGTCTGTACATAGGCTGGGGCTTGCAAGACGAGCGTCGGCGTCATGCCCCGGCCGTCCAGGCATTGATCGCCAGGTTGTTCGATTCCGTCGCCAGCGGACATATGCCTGCGCCGATGACGGAGCATTTTCCGTTCGATGACTGGAAGGTGGCGATCGATACCACCATGAGCCGTCGTTCCGTTGGCAAAGTGATTCTGGACATGGTATGAGCCTCATGCAGTTTTCCACCCCTGAGCAGCCCCGGGCCTCCGACTTGGCACACCGCGACGATCTGCCGCTTGCCGGCCTGCGGGTGCTTGATCTCAGCCAAGGCATTGCAGGCCCCTATTGCGGCCTGGTGCTGCGCCAACAAGGTGCGCAGGTCATCAAGGTGGAGCCCCCTCAAGGAGACTGGAGTCGCCATATGGGGCGTAGTCGAGACGGCTTGTCTGCCATCTTTCTGGCGTGCAATGCGGGCAAGCAGGGTGTATGCATCGATGCAAGCACACCCGAAGGGCGAGCGCAATTGCAGCGCTTGGCGATCCATGCCGACGTGATCGTGCAGAACTATCGTCCAGGGGTGGCAGACCGCATGGGCGTGGGCTGGGAAGCATTGTCGGAGCGCAAGCCATCGCTCGTATATGTCTCTATCAGCGGTTGGGGTGGCAGTGGGCCCATGGTCCATAGGCCCGCGCTCGATACCACCATGCAGGCCGCCACCGGGATGATGCATGCCAATTGCGGCGCCGACGGCAAGCCGCGCCGCGTTGGACTGTATGTGGTTGACTATGCCACGGGACTCTACGCTGCCCAGGCAACGCTGGCAGCGGTGCTGCGCCAGGCGCGCACAGGCAAGGGGAAGCATGTGGAGGTGGCAATGCTGCAGGCCGCAGCTGCTCTGCAGAACTATCTGACCATCGATGCCGCAATGTTTCCGGGACAGGACGGCGTGGCATTCAATGCTCCCACCGGACTGTTCGATACCCGAGACGGTCACCAGCTTTATGTCAGCATGCTCAACGATGCGATGTTCCAGCGCTTGGCGTTGGCGTTGGGCATGGCGGACTGGACCACCGATACCAGCCTGCATGCGAGCATTGGCCGGCGCCATCGCGCCGCAGAGCTCAACCAGGCGCTGGGCGCGTGCATTGTGCAAGGCACGCTTGCTCACTGGACGGAACTGTTGGCGCGTCATGACATCTTGTTTGCCCCGGCTCGCCGGCCCGATGAGCTCCCGCAGGATCCTCAGGTGCGGCACCTGAAAGTCTTTGCTAACCATGTCGTCCCTGGACTGGGTACTGTGCCACTTGCCGGGTTGCCTGGAGCCGTGGTCGGTGCGCAGATGCTGGGGCCCGCACCGCACCTGGGTGAGCACAATGCTCAATGGCTGCAGGACAGCGCAACGATCCTCGCCGGCAGTGACTGAACCGGGCATGTCCGGGCGTAGAGCCCGGGTGGCATGCAGTCATGCGCGCGACTCCAGCTTCCCGGCGGATGCGCATATCGCGCCATGAAACGGCCTGTTGGGCAGCACGGAAGGGTAAACCCTTGATAAGGATGCCGAAACCCCCGCTTTGGCAAAAGCAGATTCCCAGGGCGCAGGCAAAGCCGCACCATTGCGGGCCATGCAGGTGCCGCCGCTTGCATAGCAGCGCCCCCATTGTCCAACGCCTTGCAGGAGACACACCCATGTATATGCCCATCCGTCGATTGGCCCTGGCCGCCCTGGCCCTCGCCCCCCTCGCCCTCGCCATGTCCCCCGCCGCCGCGCAGGACGGCCAACCCGTGCGCCTCATCGTCGGCTATGCCGCAGGCGGCCCCGTGGACCAGGGCGCGCGCCTGTTCAGCCAGGCCTTGTCCAAGGAACTGGGCCAGCCGGTCATGGTGGAAAACAAGACCGGTGCCAATGCCACCATTGCCGGCAACGAAGTGGTGCGCGCCAAGCCCGATGGCATGACGCTGTGGTTTGCCGCCAGCCCCACCATCACCATCAGCCCCAACGTGATGACCAAGATGCCGTTCGACCCGGCCAGGGACCTGACGCCGGTGGCCCCCATCCTGAGCTACTACAACGTGCTGGTGGTCAACAACAGCGAGCCCTACAAGAATGTGCGCGAGCTGGTGGCGAACGCCAAGGCCAACCCCGGCAAGCTGGCCTACGGCTCGGCCGGCGTGGGCGGCTCCAACCATCTGGGCGCGCTGCTGTTCTCCAGGCGCAGCGGCATCGAGATGAACCACATCCCGTACAAGGGCAACGCCCCGGCGATGACCGACGTGATCGGCGGCCAGCTCAACATGATGCTGGACATCATCAGCACCGCCAGCACCTACATCCACAGCGGCAAGGTGCGCGCAATTGCCGTCACCTCGCCGCAACGCAATGCCTCGCTGCCCGACGTGCCCACGTTCGCCGAGTCGGGCATCGAGGGCCTCAAGGGCTTTGACGTGGGCGGCTGGTACGGTGTCTATGGCCCCAAGGGCATGGGCCCTGAACTGGTGGCCAAGCTCAACAAGGCCGTCAACGCCGCGCTGGCGCAGCCGGACCTGAAGAAGCGCTACAAGGAACTGGGCTACGACGAGTGGACCGGTGCCCCGCAAAAGCTGGCCGAGCGCGCCACCCAGGAACGCGCCATGTGGGCCACGGTGACCCAGGGAATCACTGTCGACTGACATGGCGGAGCGCATCCACCACCTGCTGGACCGCTGGCTGGCCGAGGCGCCGCAGCAGCCCTTCATCCACCTGCCGGACGGCCGCAGCCTGCGCTTTGCCGACCTGGGTGCGCTCACCGACACCGCCGAGGCCGAGCTGCGCACACTGAACGTGCGCCCCGGCGACCGCGTGCTGGTGGTGGCCGAGAACTGCCCCGAGCACGCCGCACTGATCCTGGCCTGCAGCCGCGTGGGCGCCTGGTCCTGCGGCGTGAATGCGCGCATGGCGCCCGCCGAGATCGACAGCTTCGTTGCCAAGGCCGATGCGCGCGTGGTGTTCTTCACGGCCGCAGCATCCCGCAGCGCCGCCGCGCACGCACGGCGCTTTGCGGCCGTCGATTCGGCCCTGCCCGGCATGCAGCACAGCGCCGTGCGCACGGATGCGCAGCCCGAGGCGGGCGCACTGCGCGATACGGTGGCGGCGCTGATCTTCACCTCGGGCACCACGGGCCAGCCCAAGGGCGTGATGCTCACGCACGACGCGCTGGTCCATTTCGCCCGCGTCTCGGGCGCATCGCGTGCACTGGGCCCGCAGGACCGCAGCTACGCCTTCGTTCCCATGACCCACATCTTCGGGCTGGGCACGGTGCTAATCAGCTCGCTGCTGGCCGGCGCCCAGCTCGTCATGCGCCCGCAGTTCGATCCCGACGACCTGCTGGATGCGCTGGCCCACCATGGCGTGTCGCAGCTGCAGGGGCCGCCCGCGCTGTTCTCGCGCCTGCTGGCCCATCTGCAGGAGCGCGGCATTGCACGGCCCGAGGCGCCGGCGCTGCGCTACCTCTACACCGGCGCGGGTCCGCTGGACCTGGCCTTGAAGCAGCGCGTGGAGGCGGCTTTCGGCCAGGCGCTGCACCACGGCTACGGACTGTCGGAATACGCGGGCTCGGTGCACCTCACGCGCCTCTCCGAGCAGCGCCCCGACACCAGCGCCGGCTACGCCGTGGCCGAGGCCGAGGTGCGCGTGACCGATCCGGCCACCGGCCAGCCGCTGCCGCTGGGCGAGCGCGGCGAGCTGTGGATCCGTGGCCGGGGGCTGATGCCCGGCTACTTTCGTGACCCCGAGGCCACCGCCGCAGTGATGCGCGAGGGCGGCTGGTACACCAGCGGCGACCTGGGCGAGATGCATGCCGACGGCGCGCTGTTCGTCGTGGGGCGTCTGAAGGAAATGATCATCCGCTCGGGCTTCAACGTCTACCCGGCCGAGGTGGAGACGGCGCTCAACACCCACCCCAGCGTGCAGCGCTCCGCGGTGGTGGGCCGCACCGTGGAAGACGGCAACGAGGAGATCGTGGCCTTCGTCGAGCTGCGCCCCGGCGCAGTGCTGGATGCCGATGCCATGCAGGCGTACCTGCGCGAACGGCTCGCGCCCTACAAGCGCCCGTCGCACATCGTGGCGCTGGCCGAGCTGCCCACCAATACCAACGGCAAGGTGCTCAAGCGCACCTTGAAAGACCAGGCGCTGAGCCTTACCACCTGAACGACAGGAGACATACCATGCATTCTTCGACCTCGCGCCGCAGCTTCATCGCCGGCAGCCTGCTTGCCGCAGCCCATCCGCTGGCGGTGCTCGCGTCCGAGCCCTGGCCCAGCCGGCCCGTGCGCTTCATCGTGCCGTTCCCGCCGGGCGGCCCGGTGGACACCACGGCCCGCGTTTTCAGCCAGAAGCTGTCCGAAATCTGGAAAACCCCTACCGTCATCGACAACCGCTCGGGCGCAGGCGGCGTGGTGGGCGCCACGGCCGCGGCCAAGGAGGCTCCCGACGGCTACGGGCTGTTTGTGGGCGCCATCCACCACTCGGTCAACCCCTCGCTGATGGGCAAACTGCCCTACGACATCGAAAAGGACTTCGCGCCCATCAGCTTCGCGGCCATGTTTCCGGTGTTCATCGTGGCGCACCCCTCGGTGCCGGCCAACACCATCCAGGAGCTGATCGCGCTGGCCAAGAAGGGCACGCCGCTGGCCTATGGCTCGTCGGGCAACGGCGGCGGCACGCACCTGGCGGGCGAGCTGTTCAACATGGAAGCCGGTACCAAGCTGCAGCATGTGCCCTACAAGGGCAGCGCCCCGGCCATGAACGACCTGCTGGGCGGGCAGGTGCAGCTGATGTTCAGCGACGCGCCCACCGCGCTGCCGCACATCAAGAGCGGCCGCGTGAAGGTGCTGGGCGTGGCCAGCCGCCAGCGCTCGGCCATGCTGCCCAACGTGCCCACCGGCGTGGAATCCGGCCTGCCCGGCTACGAGGCGTATTCGTGGGCGGCACTGTTCGCCCCCGCCAAGACGCCCCAGGCCGTGCTGGACAAGATCAACGCCGACTTCAACACCGCCATGAAAGACCCCGCCGTGCGCCAGCGCTTGCTGGACGCCGGCGCCGAGGCCGACCCCGGCACGCAGGAGCAGATGCGCCAGCGCCTGCGTGGCGAGCTGGACAAATGGGCCAAGGTCATCAAGACGGCGGGGATCACGCCGGGGTGAGTGGAACGCGCCGTAGGAGTTGTACGTGGTACGGCGCGCCGTTGGGCGCGACCCCGCCTTGGGGCCGAACGTGCGGTCAGCGTTTTGCCACCAGCGGACAAGCGGATTCGCTCAGCGGCACAAAGGCCTTGTCTGCGGGTACGGTGCCGACCAATTTGTAGTAGTCCCACGGATACTTGGATTCGGTGGGTGCCTTGACTTGGAAGAGGTGCATGTCATGCACCATCATCCCGTCCTCGCGCAGCTTGCCGTTGCGGGTAAAGACATCGTTAATTGGCAATTCGCGCATCTTTGCCATCACAGTTTTGGCATCCGTGGTGCCCGCCGCCTCAGCAGCCTTGAGGTAGTGCCTGATGGACGAGTAAGCACCCATCTGGCTCATGTTCGGCATGGCATTTACTTTGGCAAAGTATTTCTTTGAAAATGCCCGTGCCTCGTCACTCATGTCCCAGTAAAAGGCCTCTGACAAGAGCATGCCCTGAGCGGTTTTCAGGCCAACAGAGTGCACGTCGTTGATGTACATGAGCAGGCTGGCGAGCTTTTGCTTGCTTTCGGGGTTGATACCGAATTCCCGGGAAGCCTTGATGGAGTTGACCAAGTCGTTGCCGAAGTTGGCCAAGCCAATGACATCGGCCTTGCTGGACTGCGCTTGAATCACTGCAGAGGAAAAATCTAGCGCATTGAGTGGATGCCGGGCTTCGCCAATGACTCTCCCACCCTCGGTGGATATGGCCCGTACGGTCGCTTTGACAATGTCATGACCGCCTGAATAGTCCGCAGTGATGAAGAACCAGTTCTTGCCAATACGCTCGGCTGCAGCCCTGCCTACGGTGGTGGCCAGGGAGTAGGAGTTATAGGCCCAGTGCGCCACGGTGGAGCCGCACAGGTCACCTGTGATGCGGTCGCTGGCGGGGCCGCTCATGACCAAGATCTTGTTTTTCTCCTTGGCGATACTGAGCACTGCCAATGCAGCGGCGGACCCCCCCACATCCTGGATGGCATCGACGCCGTTGTCATACCACTCGCGGGCCTTGGCAGCTGCCGTGTCGGCCTTGCTCTGGTGATCGAAGGTGAGCAGTTCGATTTTTCTGCCCAGCACCTTGCCGCCGTACTCTTCCACAGCCATTTGGGCTGCGGTGATGCTGCCCTTGCCAGTGATGGCAGAGTACACACCCGACTGGTCCACGATGAGGCCGATGCGAACGGGCTGGTCGGTCTGCGCGTGGGCAGCTGCGCAGGCCAGTGCGGTGGCGGTCAACGCTATAAGCCGCCATGGTTGCGCCCCCACGCGGTGAGGGTATTCAGCATGGCGCGTGAGGGGGTTGCGCAAAATGAATCGCATATTTTTGTCTCCTTGTTTAACTGTTGAGCACTTGGGATTCTTGAATCATCTTGTGCCACCGCTGACGTTCATCCTGCAGGAAACGTTCGTACTCGGCGGGGGCTTGGCCCGTCACGGTGACGCCTTGCTTTTCCAACTGTTCGCGCAGGCCCGAGGATCTCAACGCCGTCACCGTTGCTTGGCCCAGCTTCTCCACCACCGCCAACGGTGTCTTTTTCGGAACGAAAAGACCATTCCAAATAGGCGCGGCATAGCCCGGATAACCCAGCTCTGCAACGGTGGGTACATCAGGCCAGGAGACCATGCGATTGGGGCCGATGGTGGCCAGCACACGCAGCTTGCCTGCCTGGACCTGCGGCCGGACGAAGAGAGCTGTCATGGTGCCTACATCGACGCGCTGCTGCATCAGATCGGGCAACGCCGGAGCCTCGCCCTTGTAAGGTGCATGGATCATCTGCACACCGCTGAGCTTGCTGAGGTATTCCATGGCCACGTTCATTGGTCCCAATGGGCCGGTGGACATGTAGCGCACTCGTCCGGGGCGCTTCCTGGCGTCGTCCAGCAGATCGTTCAGGGTTTGGTAGGGGCTGTCCTTGGCCACCGCCAGCACATAGTCCACATTGCAGATCGAGGCCACCGCAGCAAAATCGCGCTGCGGTTTGTAGGGCAGATCGGGCATGGTGTGTTCCAGCACGATGTTGGTGCCTACCCCGCCCATCAAAATGCTGTAGCCATCGGCATCGCCTTTGGCGACATTGGCAGCGCCTATGGCACCGGCGGCGCCAACCTTGTTGTCCACTACCACGGATTGTCCGAGCGATGCTTCCAACGCTTTTGCCAGCAACCGCCCCAGCACATCGGTGGCACCGCCTGCCGCAAAAGGCACCACGAGCCGCACCGGTCGGGAGGGGAAAGCTGGCTCGGCTAGTGCTTTGCTGGCGAGCAGCCCCCCTGCCAGCGTGATGGCGCTCACGCCCGCTGCATGCTGAAGCCACTGGCGTCGCAAGATATCGGGCGACATCCCGGAATGTGTTGGAAACCTAACCTGCAATTCTTCATTGGTTTTACGGTGCATGACGAATGTCTCCTCAATGGATGTTTTGACTGACACATGGACTCATAGTCGGGTGGCGCTGATGGTGAGTCCGCCATCAATGTGCAGGGTCTGGCCGGTGATGTAGCCCGCCAGAGGGGCCAAGAAAAAGCCGATGGCAAAAGCCATCTCTTCAGGATCAGAAACGCGCTGCAACGGCACCGCAGCTAACAAAGCCCTGGTCTGCGCCGCGTCGGGTGGACTGGCCTTTTTGAACATCTCGGTGGCCACGGGGCCCGGGGCGATCACATTGACCGTGATGTTGTGGGGCGCCAGCTCCAGCGCCCAGGTGCGGCTTACGCCAATGAGCGCAGCTTTGGACGCGCTGTAGGCGGTGCGGTTGATTTTCCCCAGGGCCGCCCTTGAAGAGATATTGACCACCCGACCTGCGCCCGTCTCCTTCATGCCGGGAATCAGCGCCTGCAGGCAAACCAGGGCCGCATTCACGTTCAAGGTCATGGCTTCGTTCATGTCGGCGACGCTGGTTTCAGAAACGCTGGTGGTGTGGGCGATGGCCGCGTTGTTGACCAGTCCATAGAAGGGACCGGCGCGCAGCAGATCGTTCAGTATTCGGCGGGTCGCATCCAGATCCATCAAATCGCATGGTACGAACTGTTCATCAGGGCGCGCATCGGCGGGAATATGGCGCGCCAGACCAGTCACCTGGTAGCCGGCATCGGCCAGGTAGCGCATGGTGGCGCGGCCGATGCCGCGGCTGGCGCCGGTGACCAGCACCCGTCGGGGGGTAGAAACTGAAGTAGTCATGCAGCGCCTCGCAGCAGCTGTCGTCCGATGATGGTTTTCTGTACTTCGGTAGCGCCTTCGTAGATGCGCATGGGGCGGACTTCGCGATACAGGCGCTCGACCACCGTGCCGCAGGTGATGCCCAGGCCTCCCCAGAGCTGAACGGCGGCATCGACCACCTGGAACGCGGCCTCGGTGCCCTGCAGCTTGGCCATGGCGGCTTGCGTGGTGATGCGCACCTGGCGCACGTCGCGTGTCCATGCGGCCTTGTGGACCAGCAGGCGCGCAGCTTCCAGTGAAGTGGCCATGTCCGCCACCTTGTGGCGTACCGTTTCCATCTCCGACATGGCGCGGCCATACAGCTGCCGAGTGGTGACGCGGCCCACGGTTTCGTCCAGTGCCCGCTGTCCCATGCCGATGGCAGCGGCTCCCACAGAGCTGCGAAAAATATCCAGCACGGACATCGCCACCTTGAAGCCTTCGCCCAGCTCGCCGATCAATCGGTTGGCTGGAATGCGGCACTGGTCGAAATGGATTTCCGCCAGAGGGTGGGGAGCCAGGATGTCAATTTGCCGATGAATCCGCAGGCCAGGGGTCTGTGCGTCCACCAAGAAAGCCGAGAGACCCCCCGCGCCTTTGCCCGGTTCGGTGCGCGCCACGACCACATAGAAATCCGCAATCCCGCCGTTGGAGATGTAGGACTTGGCGCCCTCGATGATGTATTCGTTGTTCTCCAGCGTTGCGGTGGTGCGGGTGGAGGCCACATCCGATCCGCCTTCCGGCTCAGTCAGCGCGAAGGCCGCGACCTTCTGTCCCGCCGCGCAGGCCTGGACATAAGGCGCGCACAGCGCGGGCTGGCCTTTTTGCCACAGCGCTGCGGCACCGATGCCCTGCATGCTGAAGACGAAATCAGCCAACGGCGCGTAGTAGCCCAGGCATTCCCGAACCAAACAGATGGAGCGCAAGTCCACGGAGAGCCCCAGTTCGCCGGCCGCGCCAGGGTCGTGGCGGGGAACGGCGTACTGCAAAATGCCATTCACCGCCAGGGAGTGCAGCCAGTAGGCGCATTGCTCGGTCAGGCTGCCGTGGTGCTCGCCCTCCAGCACGGGACGGTTGTGATCGATCCAGCGATTGAGCGCGTCCACCACTTCGGCGTGCGTGGCGTCAAAAAACGGGGTATCGGGCAGTGCCCAGTGGGTCTTCATTTTGAATTCTCCAGTGCTAGCCAGGATTGGGCGAGGTCTCTCAACTCATTACGCTTCACCTTCATGCCGTTGGGACCCATGGTGTAGGGAAAGCTCTCCACACTGAAGATGCGAATGGGGACCTTGTAGCGCGCGATTTGCTGCTGTAAGTCGGCCTTGATGGCGGCCTCGTCCACCGGTCGGTCCGGGGCTGGGATGACAAAAGCCACCGGTCGGGCGCTGCCCGCGGCATTCACCGCGACGACCTGGCAGGCACTGGCGCCGCTGTGGTCAAGCACGGCCTCTTCAATCTCAGCGGGGTTGACCAAGAATCCCCCAATGCGCAGCACATCACCCAACCTGGAAATATGGGTGAAACCACCATCGCCGCTGACATAGCCCAGATCGCCAGAGCGCAGGAAACCGTCCGGTGTGAACGCTTGGGCGGTGGCCTCGGGATTGCCCAGGTACTCCTGCAGCATGTGGGGGCCGCGAAACTCCAGCTCTCCAGGCTCCATGGGGCGGGCTAGCTCACCGGTCTCCAGCAGGCGCACACGCACTTCGGCTCCGGGAGTGACAGGGATGCCGCCAGACTGGGCACGGCGGGGCAGTGGTGTTGCCAGATCCTGGTGGGCGAACAATGCCAAGATTTCGCTCATGCCGAAGCAACCCACCATGGGGATGCCAAGCTGCTGGGCGCGTAGTGGCAACTCGTCCAGTCCGGGAACGAAGTTGGCGTGACCGAAAATGCGCAGCGCTCTGGGGCGCCAATCGGCGGGCAGCGGCGCAATCATCTTCTCCACCATGTCGTTGGTGCCGAACATGTGCGTGATAGGCTGTTGCTGCAGGGTGTTTGCCGCACGCACTGGATCAAACATCTCATGAAGTACCAGCCGGGCGCCGGCGGCCAGTGTCATCATGGCGGCGGTGTAGCCGAAGGCGCCGCACATGGGCAGGGCCAGCAAGGTGCGGCTTTGGCCATCCACCGCAAAACTGGGTGCGACATCCTGGACATGCAGCGCGATCTTTGCCTGGCTGTGCACGATGAGCTTGGGCATGCTGGTCGTGCCAGACGACGACAGGATGATGCAAGGGTTGTGAGCCAGCGTGGCGGCGTCTTGCATCGTTCTCCCTGGTGCCACCTGCAAGGCATGCCAACCATTCCAACAAGGGGCGGGATGGGGTGCAAACGCCAATCCACGCGGGGACTCGGCGCAGAGAACGCCGGCCGTGGCGTCGATCAGGAACCGCAGCGATCCGGCATGCTGCTGCCAAATCTGCATCAAACTGTTGTCTTCCAGGAAGGCGGTAGTCTCCGATGCACTGGCACCGCGGGTCACCGCCTGGGCGTTGACCACCGACCGATCAAACGCCAATGCCTTGCAGTGAGAACGGTCGATGAAGCTGACCAGCTCCTTCACGCCCAGCTTCAGGTTCAGGCTGAGACTTGCAATGCCGAGAGAGGCGCAGGCCAAGTGCAGGATCAGCCAGCGAGGCGTGCTGGGCAGCCAGATGCCCAGTACATCTCCTGCTTGAAGGCCTTGGCATTGCAGCCCGTTGGCTACGCGCGCCACTTGCTCACGCAACTGGGCATAAGTCAGCTCTTCATTTCCAAAGGTCAGGGCGACGGAACTTGCCGGCGCCAGCGCCAACATGCCCGCCAGGGTGACAGGGCGTTGACTGGCAGTGGTGGACCGCAGGGTGGTAACTGCATTCATCCGACCGCTCCTTACACCGTGGCCACGGGCGTGACGGGTGAACCCACAGCGCCGGGCAGGCGCAATGCCGGAGCGGTGAGCATGAAGCGATGACGGCCAGCTTCTTGCAGCCATTGCGCCAACTCGTGCAAGTACCACATCTCACCAAAGGGCATGCCCAGCTTGAACAGGCACAGCTCATGCAGAGGCAGGAAGGCACAGGCCCCATTGGCCGGACGACCGGGTACGGCTTCTACCCCATAGTTATCGGCCACGAGGGTGGTGATCTCGCTGTCGATGATCCATTGATGCAATTCCGGGTCGCGACCGTCCAGCACGGCGCCCACGGTTTCCGGCATGTCGGCCTGGGGCTGTCCGTTGCAGGCAATCAGCAGGTCCGTGAAGCCGGTGTACAGCGCCACAATGTCACCCTTGCCGACCTCGATACCGTCTTGCGCCATGACCTGTTTGAGCATTCGGCCGGATACCAGCGTATGGCCGTCGCCGAAATGCTTGCGCAGATTGATCAGCACACCCCGGCCCTGGATGGCTTGCTCGGCCAGGCGCTCCACCCCCAGGGCCTTGGCGCGCGACTGACCATCCATGTCCGGCAAATCCTTGGGGGCCAGAATGTCGATGCCGGCCTGAAAACCGTTGTAATAGACAAGTTCGTCGATGCCGTCGCCATTCACATCGAAATGGCTGCCGACATGGGATAACGCGTCCCATTGCGTGGAATACTGCAGGTAGATCTGAGCGTAGTCGTCGCACACCACATCGGTGTAGTTCGGGTTTTCCTGCGACAGGGCGAAGTTCATGCCGGGACCCAACGGGCGTCTGGACGGCTTGATGACCGGAGGGTGGCGCCTGGGGTTGAGGGCATTGCCGCCAGGCAAGTCCAGGGGCAGACTCAGGCAAAAGCGCTGGCCGGTCTGGATCTCCCGCGCAGCTTCCCGCACCTTCTCGGCCGTCAGGTAGTTCAATCGGCCCAGCTGATCATCCGGGCCGAAATCTCCCCAGTTGGATTGCGGCGGTCGCTTGATCCAGCGTGGAACATTGCCTTGCCCAACCACGGGTGGAACATGTGGCGCATGTATGGGTCGATATGCGTTCATCTCAATCTCCAGATAGCGTGTGCGACAGTCCGCCGCATTGATATGCCGTAACGTTGGCAATGAAGAGCGGCGAAGGCTTGCGACGCACTATGGGTCGAGGGACAGCAAATGACAAAAGCGGAGAACGACAATGTTCACCATATGAACTCAGGTTTTCCCGGAGCGCAAAGTCCGGCGCGCCTGGTGACTGTCCTGGGGTGGATTGCGCGCAACCATGTGCAAGGCCTGTCCATCAGGGAGCTGACGGATCTATCGGAGCTTGACCGTTCCACCGCCCGGCGGCTGTTGATGGTGCTGGTGCAGACAGGCTACGCTGCCAAGGACGAACTGACCGGGCGTTATCGGCTGGGAGTGGAGGCCATGCTGACCGGGATGGCGGCCATGACCAAACCGCCCATCTTCGAGACCTGCCATCCGGCCATGGTGAACATCGCAAGGCGTACGGGTGATACCGTTTTTCTCATCGTCCGCATTGGCGATTCCGCGCATTGCCTGCACGTGGAGGTGGGGCGCAATCCCTTGTATGCCCATAGCCTTATGGCGGGGCAAGCCCGTCTCTTGGGCCAGGGCACGGCCAGCCTGGCACTGGCGGCAACCCTGCGCGACAGGGAATTGGGCCAGATCTATCAGCGGCGCAGCCTGGACTACGAGGCGGTTGGCATCAGTCAGGAACGCCTGCAGGACATGGTGAGCCGTACGCGCAGGATGCAACATTCCGACAGCCTCAATCTGCTCACTTCCGGCGCTGCCGGGGTCGGTGTTGCGATCAGCTTTCAAACCAACCACGTGGCGGCCATCAGCGTGGCGGCACATGACGCCACCATGACTGCCGCGCACAAGGATGAAATACTACAGGTCATGGATGACGAGCTGAGGCGTGCAGACATCGCGGCGTACCGATATCCGTAGATTCAAGCCCCCTCTCGAAGGAGACGCCAGCCACGTAAAGGGCGGGGTGTAAAGACGCCCTTTCAAATTACCGAATTGAAGCCCGCCGCCGCTGCAGGAATGCTGGCAAGTGACAAGACTGACACCAGCCACCCATGCACCTGAGCGCACAAACCCACTACCAGGCCGAGCTGAATGCCGGCCGTTTTTGCCTGCAGCACTGCCCGCAGTGCCAGCACCATGTGTTCACGCCGCGCGAGCAGTGCCCGCACTGCGACGCCAGCCCGCTGCGCTGGGTGCACGCGAGCGGCCTGGGCACGGTCTATTCCACGAGCACGATGGCGCGCAAGCCCGATGCGGGCGGCAACTACAACGTGGCCCTGATCGACCTGGGCGAGGACGTGCGCATGATGGACCACCCCTCGACACTGGCGATGTCAGCCCAATGCGATTCGAAGAGAACAGGCCTGGCAGTCCGCCAAGCCCCACCCCGGCAGAGGTGAAAGCTGCGGGATGGAACGGGTCATGCCCGACAAACTATTGCGTTGCCCGGAAGCCCGACTGTTCGACCATGGGCCGCGATGCCTCGCGCTGCGTCTTGGCCAGCTTTGCGACCTCGGCACCCGGCCTGCCGGTGGTGACGAGGCCGATCTGGGTCATTCTGGCGGAAATCTCGGGGTCTTGCATGATTTTGATCATCGTCTTTTCCAGCTTGCCCACCACGGATGGGGGCGTGCCAGCGGGAACAAAGGCCGCATACCAGCCGGTTGCGTGTTCAAACCCCGGCACTCCCTGCTCGAGAAAAGTGGGGACGTTGGGAATGAGTTTGGAGCGCTCCATGCCAGGAACACCCAAGTATTTGATTTTCCCGGCCTTCACCAGTTCACCAGCAGAAGCCACCGTATCCATGCCGACGGGAAGCACGCCGCCGATTTCATCGGTCAGCATGGGGGGCGCGCCTTTGTAGGCGACGGGCGTCAAATTCAGTCCCGTTTGCTGATTCAACTGCAGCAGGCCGAAATGAAACACCCCACCCAGCGTCACCATGCCCACCCCGGTTTCCTTGGGGTTCTTTTTCACCCAGTCCAGGTATTCACGCATCGACGAATAGGGGCTGCTGGCGGAGGTGGTGGCTACCAGGGGCGTGTCGGCCAGATGCGCCACAGGGATCAGATCCTTGTCGGGGTCGAACGGCAGTTTGTCGTAGGTCAGGGGGTGCGTGACAAACGGCGGAGCGGGGCTGATCAAAATGGTATTGCCATCCGCGGGCGAACGTTTCACCGCCATCAGGGCAATATGGGTGCTGGCGCCGGGTTTGTTGTCCACGACGACCGTTCTCCCCCAATCGGTGCGCAGCTTTTCCGCCAGGGCGCGCGACATGTTGTCCAGCGCCCCGCCGGCGGGAAAACCGATGATGATCTTGATCGGCGTATTCGTATTGGATGGGTCTTGCGCGATGGCAGCGTGGGTCAGCAATACGGAACCCAGCGCAATGGCCGTGATTTTGGCAATCGATGAATAAAGCATGTCTCCTGACTCCTTCGGATGGTGAAATTGATGGTTTTATGGCGCGAAATGGGTGGATATACGTCTCAAAGCGGCTCCTTGGAGCTAGTTCATCTTGAGGGCATGCGCCACCAGTGCCAGCCCGCTGATCACCAGCAGGCAGCAGATCGCCCTGCGCAAAAACTCGGGTGATACGCGGCACGCCCAGCGGTTGCCGATCACCACGCCGCAGGCCGCAACGCCCACCAGGCCCAGCCAGCGCCACCACAGATCAGCCTGGGACAGGCGGCCCGCCCAGCCCATGGTCAGCAATGCCGCGCCGGCGCTGACGGTGATCACTATGGGCGTGCTGGCACGCAGTACATGCACGTCGGGCAGGCGCCGGGCGAGCCACGCCACTACCAGCGGACCGGCGGTGCCGAACAGCATTTCCACGAGGCCCATCGCGCCGCCCGCGGCATAGCCCCAGGGGGCGGCCAGGTGCTGGCGCCGTGGCGGTGCGGTGCGCAGCGCCTGTGCGCCCACCACCGCCACATACAGGCCCAGGGCCAGCAGGGGCCAGCGGCTGGCCAGCTGGCTGGACAGCCACAGTCCGGCCAGGGCGCCGGCCACCATGCCCGGCAGCAGGCGCCGCAACTCGGCAAAGTTCACGTGGCGCAGGTTCAGCCCGCCCAGCAGCAGCGATGCCGGCACATCGAGCAGCAGCACCAGGGGCACCACCTCGGGCAGGGGCCAGCGCCAGGCCAGCAGGGGCACGATGACGAGAGCCGAGCCGAAGCCCGTGATGCCGAGTACGACATAGCCCAGCAGCACAACCGCGGCGGGGTACAACAGCTCCTGCATAGTGGTTGCTAGGGTTCAGGCGCTCAGGCGACGGCCGGTACCCAGCTGTCGCCCTCGGCGGGGGTGGCGTCGGCATCCAGCGGGTACATGGGGCGGCTCAGGTGCTGGAACGGAAACAGATCGTAGTCCGAGCTGCACACGCCGGGCCCGCTGACGAGCACGACATGCTTGGCAAAGGGCCCAAAGCCGGCGCGGAAATGCTGGCGCGACTTGAGCAGCACATACTTGCACTGGGCCGGGTCCACGCCGGCATGGGTGAACACGCCCGTGTCGTACGGCTCCTGCGGCCGCTCGCAGATGAAGACCAGCACCGAACCCACGCGCAGCACGGCGGTACGGCCCAGGCTCTGGCGCACGCCCGTAAACATGGGGCCGGTGACGGTGTATTCGCCATCCGTCAGGCGCTCGACCACACCGGTCAGGCGCATGGGGCGTCCCTTCAGCCCCAGGGCCGGCATGTCGGTCTTGCCGCCCACGTCCACCGTGACCTCGGCGCCCACGCCGCGCTCGAACAGCGTGGCCACCGTGGCGGGGTCCCAAAACGGGCCGGCGACCACGTCTTCCAGGCCTTGCCTGAGCACTTCTTCGAGCACGTCCATGATGTCGGTGACACCGCCGGCGCCGCAGTTGTCGCCATGGTCGATGAGCAGCACCGGGCCTTCACGCAAGGTCTTGGCATGGGCGATGGATGCGGGCACGGGCTCGCTCGGGAACACAAAGTCCGCGCGGCGCGACCAGGCCAGGTCGCACAGCTCATTGAGCAGGCGTTCGCCGTCCTCGAGCTTGCCGCGTTCGGTAGCAATGACCACGGACAGGCCCGCATAGGGGATGTCGGACAGCGGAAAGCCGCCGAAGATGGAGGCATTGCATACCTCGCCATCGCGCTCGGCCTGCAGGGACCGGTCCATGATGTCCTTCATGGGCTGCATGGCCGGCGTCTGGCGCAGCATGTGCGTCAGCATGGGGAGGCGCCGCCACAGCAGTACGGGTTGGCTGTGGCCCTCCAGCTGCGCGCGTATGCTGCGCGCTACGCGGGCGCCGGTCTCATAGATGTCCACATGCGGATAAGTGCAGTAGCCGGCAATCACCGTGGCATTGCGGATTAATTCGCTGCTGAAGTTGGCGTGGAAGTCCAGCGCCACGCCGATCGGCAGCCCCGGCGGGGTGCAGGCGCGCAGGCGGCGCAGCAGTTCGCCCTCGGCATCTGGGTAGCCCTCGGCCACCATGGCGCCATGCAGGTCCAGCAGCACGGCGTCGCAGCCCTGGGAGGCGCTGCGCACGATGGTGTCGCACAGACCCTCAAAGGCCTCGCGCGTCACCACGCCGCTGGGCACGGCATTGGCATAGACCGCGAAGTCCACTTCGGCCCCCAGCTCGCGCGCCATGTCCAGATAGGCGGTGGCGGCATTCTTCGTACCCTCGCAGGCTTGGCGTGCCGCGTCGCCGTAGGCCGGCCCTGCGCCGGTGCCGCGGCGGAAGTCGCCAAGCACGGTGGGGAGGGGGGAGAAGGTATTCGTCTCGTGGCGCATCAGGGCGATGACAAATTTCATGACGTTGCTCTCTTACTGCTTTTCCAGGCCCGACTTCTCGACCAGCACGCCGTAACGCTGGGTCTCCTGGTGCAGAAAGACCTTGGCCTTGGCAGGCTCCAGCAGCACGGGGGCCAGGCTCAGCATGGTCAGGGTGTTGGCGAAGTCCTCGTCCTTGACACTCGTCTGCAATACGGCATAAATCTTGTCCAGCACCGCCTGTGGCGTGCCGGTGCGCATCACCACCGACAGGTTGGACTGCACGAGCAGGGCCTTGGGATCTTTGGGGTCTTGCACGACAGCATTTGGAAACTCCCTGACCGGCGTGCCCTGCAGCACGGCCACGGGCAGTACGCGTCCACCGCGTGCGTGAGCGATGGAAGAGCCCACCACGTCGACATGCGCATCCGTGTGGCCGCCGATCAGGTCGGTGATGGCTGGGGGCGAACCACGGTAGGGCACGATTTCAAAATGCAGTCCGTTCTGCCGGCGCCAGTTGTCCAGCGCCAGATGCGCCGCGCCGCCGATGGTGTTGACGCTGATGGACACCTTGCCCGGGCTGGCCCGAATCGCCTTCACCAGGTCGTCTAGGCTTTTGTATGGCCCCTGGGGGTTGACGATCAGCCAGTGCGGGTAGGTGTTGAGCACGGTGACGGGGGTGAAATCTCGATCCCCGTCGTAGCGCACATCCTTGAGCAGCCAGCGGTTGACGTTCAGCGTGTTGTCACTGGCCATGAACAGCGTATGGCCATCCGCTGGATCGCGCAGGGTGGTCAGCGCACCGGGCACGGTGGCGCCACCGGGAATGTTCTCCACCACCACGCTGGCCTTGAGCGCCTTGCCCAGCTTGTTGGCCACCATGCGCCCCATGGCATCGGCCGAACCGCCCGCGGGGTAGGGCACGATGACCTTGATGGTGCGTTTCGGCCATTCGGCCTGGGCGTGGGCTGCTTGCAGGCCCAGCAAGGGGATAAGGCAAAGAGTGGCTGCCAGGCCCATGACCTGGCGACGAATGGGGCGCATATCCATGTCTCCTGTGGCGGCGCAATGGGCCGCGGGTTGTTGTATGGACAGGAGTCTAGGAAAGCATCTTATAAATGTCTAATATATATAAAGTGTTTTTTTATTCAGAAAATATATGGATGAGCACCGCCTGAAATGCTTTGTCGCCGTCTACGAGCAAGGCAGCGTGTCGGCCGCAGCCACGCGCCTGCACATGACACAGCCACCGCTGAGCATCCTGCTGCGCAAGCTGGAGGACGAGCTGGGCGTCACGCTGTTCGATCGCAGCGGGCACAGGCTGGCACCCACGGCGACGGGCGAGCTGTTCTACCTGCGCGCCAAGGCGCTGCTGGCCAGCTTGCAGACCATACGCCGCGAGTTACGCGAGGCCGAACAGGGTGCGCGCGGTAGCGTGCACATCGGCTGCGCCACGGCGGCCAGCCTGTTCGTCATACCCGGCGTGATGGAGGATCTGCGCGCCAGCGGGCTGGACATCACGGTTCATGTGCAGGAGGGCGAGGCGGGCTACATGCTGCAGCGCCTGCGCGAGCGTGGCCTGGATCTGATCATCTCGCGCAGCGAGTACGTTGCGCCCGAGCTGGAGACGCGGGTCATCATGGACGAGCCGCTGTGGCTGGCGCTGCCGCCGGGCCACCCGCAGGCGGGACGCGACAGGGTGCGCTTGGCAGACCTGCGCCATGACCGCTTTCTGCTGCACCGATCGCCGCTGGGCACCGGCATCTCCGATATGGTGCTGCGTGCCTGCCAGCAAGCCGGGTTCGTGCCCAACGTGGTGTACTGGGGCGGCGAGACCCTGCCCATGCTGCTGATGGCGCAGCGCGGCCTGGGGGTAGCGTTTGCGCCGCGGAGTTTTGGGCAACTGAGGGGGGCGGAGTTGCCGCGCCTGGTTCCCCTCGACGGCCCCGAGTTACGCACGCACTTGAACATGGTGTGGCCGCGCCAGTTTGCACTCACGCCGGCCGCTAGCCGGATCCGGGACCTCATCCTGGAGCGCTTTGCTACCACCGGCAGCCATGCAATGGCATAGCCTACAGGCACGCGGCCGCCCCCCCCACTGAAGACGCCCTTTCAGATTGCCGAATTGAAGTGCTGTGGCGATGCGGGCATGCTGGCGACCACTATGACAGCTCCCGCGAGAACGCCACCATGCACCTGAGCGCACAAACCCACTACCAGGCCGAGCTGAATGCCGGCCGTTTTTGCCTGCAGCACTGCCCGCAGTGCCACCACCATGTGTTCACACCGCGTGAGCTGTGCCCGCACTGCGGCGCCAGCCCGCTGCGCTGGGTGCGCGCGAGCGGCCTGGGCACCGTCTATTCCACCACCACCATCGCGCGCAAGGCGGATGCGGGCGGCAACTACAACGTGGCCTTGATCGACCTCGACGAGGGCGTGCGCATGATGAGCCGCGTGGAAGGCGTGGCGCCCGAAGCGGTGCGCATTGGCCTGCGCGTGCAGGCCCAGGTGGCGCAAAAGGACGGACGCGGCCTGGTGCTGTTCCAGCCCGCCGTGCAAGGGGGTGCCGCATGAGCCGCATTCCGCAATCCCATCTGGATGCCGCCGCCGTGAACCGCCCGTTGCGCGGCCGCGTGGCCATTGTCGGCGCCGCCACCTATGGCTGTGGCGAGGCGGCCGGCATGGACGACATGACGCTGCTGGTGCGTGCCGCGCACGCGGCCGTGGCCGATGCGGGTCTGACCATGCAGGATATCGACGGCCTGGCCACGTGCAGCGTGAACGCCAGCATGTGGACCATGCCGGTCATCGAGCATCTGGGCATCAACCCGACCTACGTGGACGGCACGATGATCGGGGGCAGCAGCTTCATCGCCCACCTGCTGCCCGCGATCCGCGCGCTGGAGGCCGGGCAGTGCAAGGCCGTGCTCGTGTGCTACGGCAGTGCGCAGCGCTCGGCCACGTTCGGGCGCAAGGAAGGCGTGGCCGCGCGGCGCTTTCTGGACCCGCAGCCCTACGAGCATCCCTATGAGCCGGTGCTGCCCGTCGCGGCCTACGCACTGGCCGCCGCACGCCACATGCACGAATTCGGCACCACGCGCGAACAGCTGGCCGAGGTGGCCGTGGCCGCGCGCGCCTGGGCGCAGCGCAACCCCGAGGCCTTCATGCGCGACCCGCTCACCATCGAGGACGTGCTCTCGGCCCGGCCGATGGCCAGCCCACTCACCGTGCGCGACTGCTGCCTGGTGACGGATGGCGGCGGTGCCATCGTGCTCACGCGTGCCGAGCGTGCGCGCGACCTGCCCAATCCTCCCGTCTATGTGCTGGGCAATGCCACGGCCATCTGGAACCGCCAGATCTCCTGCATGCCCGACCTGACGACGACCAGTGCGGCGCAGTCGGGCGCGCAGGCCTTTGCGATGGCGGGCCTGACGGCGGCCGACATGGACATGGCCCAGGTGTACGACGCCTTCACCATCAACACCCTGCTGTTCCTGGAAGACCTGGGCTTTTGCGCCAAGGGCGAGGGCGGCGCCTTCGTGCAGGGCGGCGCCATTGCGCCCGGCGGGCGCCTGGCCGTCAACACCAATGGCGGTGGCCTGTCGTGCGTGCACCCGGGCATGTACGGCATCTTTGCGCTGATCGAGGCCGTGCGCCAGCTGCGCGGCGAGGCTGGCGCGCGCCAGCTCCCGCAGCACCGCACGGCCGTGGTACACGGCAATGGCGGCACGCTGTCGAGCCAGTCCACCGCCGTGCTGGGCACGGCCGAAACCCTCTGAACATTGAAAGAACCCTGACCATGATCCGCGATCCAGAAATTTTGGAAGCCCTGCTCGACAGCGTGCGCCGCTTTGTGCGCGAACGCCTGGTGCCGGCCGAGAACGAAGTGGCCGAGACCGATGAAATTCCCGAATCCATCGTGCAGGAGATGCGCAACCTGGGCCTGTTCGGCATGACCATCCCCGAAAAGTTCGGCGGACTGGAGCTGACCATGGAAGAGGAATGCCGCGTGCTGCTGGAGCTGTGCCAGACCGCGCCAGCCTTCCGCTCCATCATCGGCACCACGGTGGGCATCGGTTCGCAAGGCATCCTGATGGACGGCACGCCCGAGCAGCAGGCCGAGTGGCTGCCCAAGCTGGCCACCGGCGAGGTGATTGCCTCGTTTGCGCTGACCGAGCCCGAGGCGGGGTCGGACGCCGCATCGCTGCGCACCACCGCCACCAAGGACGGCGACTTCTACATCGTCAACGGCACCAAGCGCTACATCACCAACGCGCCGCACGCCGGCATGTTCACGCTGATGGCCCGCACCAACCCCGACAACAAGGGCGCGGGCGGCGTGTCCTCCTTCATCGTGGACGCCAAGACGCCCGGCATCAGCTTCGGCAAATACGACAAGAAGATGGGCCAGCGCGGCGCGCACACCTGCGACGTGATCTTCGACAACGTCCGGGTGCCGGCCGCCAACCTGATCGGCCTGCAGGAGGGCCGCGGCTTCAAGACCGCCATGAAGGTGCTGGAGAAAGGCCGCATCCACATCGCCGCGGTGGCCGTGGGCGTGGCCAAGCGCATGCTGCGCGATGCGCTGGCTTACGCGCTGGAGCGCAAGCAGTTTGGCCAGGCGATCTGCGACTTTCAGCTGGTGCAGGCCATGCTGGCCGACAGCCAGGCCGAGCTGTACGCGGCCGAGTGCATGACCATCGACGCCGCGCGCCGCCGTGACGACGGGCACAACGTCTCCACCGAGGCGTCGTGCGCCAAGATGTTCGCCACCGAGATGTGCGGGCGCGTGGCCGACCGTGCGGTGCAGATCCTGGGCGGTGCGGGCTACATGGCCGAGTACGGCATCGAGCGCTTTTACCGCGACGTGCGCCTGTTCCGCCTGTACGAGGGCACGACGCAGATCCAGCAGATCATCATCGCGCGCAACATGGTGCGCGAGGCACGCGACGCATGAACCAGGCGCCAGGCGAGTCAGCCGCCGATGTGTCGGACAAGGCAGAGGGCGGGGCAGTGCCGCCGCCCGACCGCAGCGCCTTCATGCGCCTGATCGGCGCCGCGCAGGTGCCAGCACCGCCGGGCAAGGTGCATGTGAGGCTGCCGCACCTGCGCGAGGAGCTGCTCAACCAGCTGCCGGCCGCGCATGGCGGCGTGGTCATGACCTTGCTGGACTCGGTCATGTCGCGCGCAGCGGGCCAGCTGCCGGATGCGCCATCGCCCACCGCCGTGACGGTGGAGATGTCCAGCCGCTTTCACCGCCCGGCCCGCGGCCCGCTGCTGGCCGAAGGGTGGGTGGTGCATGCCACGCGCAGCCTGTGCAGCTGCGCGGGCCAGCTGATCGACGAACAGGGCCAGGTGGTGGCCACGGCCAGCGGCACCTTCAAGTACTGGCTGGCACCGGTGACCTGGAAGTCTATCGAGTGAGTTTCGGGTAAAAGTGGCTCTGGCGCTTGTGCAGCAAGTGCCAGCAGCTATTTTTTCAATCGCATCACTTCAGTTCCAGCCGCCCCTGCGCGTCGGCCACCAGCAGCTCCACCAGCTCCTGGGCAAATGAGGGCAGGGCCTCCAGGCTGCGCACGCAGATCTGCATCTCGCGCACCGACCAGGCGTCCGACAGCGGCACGATGGCGATGTCCATGCTTTGCGCGTGGCGGCTGGCGGCCGACTCGGGCAGCACGCCCACGCCCACGCCGGCCTCGATCATGCGGCACGATGTCTCGAAGTTGCTTACCTGGATGCGCAGCTTGATCGGGCGGTGCAGCTGGTCGCTGGCCTGGCGCAAGAAGGCGTGGATGGCGCTGGATTCGTGCAGCCCCACATAGTCCAGATCCAGCGTGTCGGCAAAGTCGATCTGCATCTCGCCGTCCAGCGCATGGCCCTTGGGAACCACCAGCACCAGCCGGTCGCAGCGGTAGGGCAGGGTTTCCAGGTTTTCGGTGCGCACCAGCCCGGCAACGATGCCGATGTCGGTCTGCCCCTCGGTCACGGCGCGCACGATGTCGTGCGACAGGCGCTCGCGCAGGTCGATGTTCACGTCCGGATTGCGGCGCAGGTAGTGGCGCAGCACGGGCGGCAGGAACTCGCCCAGCGAGGTGGTGTTGGCAAACACGCGCACATGGCCCTTGATGCCGCGCACATACTCCTGCATGTCGCCGCGCAGGTGCTCGATCTGGCCCAGCACCATGCGCGCATGGGTCACGAAGGCCTGGCCCGGCGGGGTCAGCGTCACGCCCTGGCTGGTGCGGTACAGCAGCTTGGTGCCGATGCTTTCTTCCAGGTTCTTGATGCGCGTACTGGCCGCGGGCAGGGAGATGAAAGAGAGTTCCGCGCCACGCGTCATGCTGTTGGCGTCGGCGATGTGCACCATCAGGCGCAGGTCTACAAGATCGAAATGCATGGCCATGCGCGCATTGTAGAGAGGCGGGGGCCGCGCCCCGGTGCTTCGGCCCTGCCCTGCACAGACACAAACGCCGCCTTCAGCAAAAGCAAAGCCGCCGCGCGCGCCACCGCTCTAGGATGGCGACCTTGCCTGCCAGATGCAGGCCACACTACAGGCACCACCGAAAGACGCCATGGCCACCACCCCCTCCGCCACCACCCCTGCCTCCCCTGCCCCGCACAGTGCGGCGGCGCAACGCGTGGGGGCTTTGGGCCACCTGCGCGTGCTCGACCTCTCGCGCGTGCTCGCCGGCCCCTGGTGCACCCAGAACCTGGCCGACATGGGCGCCGACGTGATCAAGATCGAAAAGCCCGGCGAGGGCGACGACACGCGCCACTGGGGCCCGCCCTTTTTTGCCGACGCGGCCGGCGCACCCACCGACAACGCCTGCTACTTCGCCGCCTGCAACCGCAACAAGCGCTCGGTCACCGTGGACATGGCCACGCCCGAGGGCCAGGAACTCATCCGCGAACTGGCCTGCCAGAGCGACGTGCTGGTGGAAAACTTCAAGACTGGCGGCCTGGCGCGCTACGGCCTGGACTACGCCAGCCTGAGCCGCCTCAACCCGCGCCTGATCTACTGCTCGGTCACGGGCTTTGGCCAGACCGGGCCCTATGCATCGCGCGCTGGCTACGACATGCTGGTGCAGGCCATGAGCGGGCTCATGAGCATCACCGGCCACGCCGACGCCGAGCCCGGCGGCGGCCCCTTGCGCGTGGGGGTGGCCGTGATCGACCTGTTCACCGGCATGTACGCCACCAGCGCCATTCTCAGCGCCGTGGAAGCACGCCACCACACGGGCCGCGGCCAGCACATCGACATGGCCCTGCTGGACGTGGCCATGGCCATCCTGGCCAACCAGGGCACGGGATACCTCAACTCCGGCAGCGTGCCCCAGCGCCAGGGCAACACCCACCCCAGCGTCGTGCCCTACCAGGATTTCCCCACGCAGGACGGCAACGTGCTGCTGGCCATCGGCAACGACGGGCAGTTCGCGCGCTTTTGCGCCGCCGCCGGCGTGGACTGGGCGCAGGATGCGCGCTTCACCACCAACGCCGGCCGCGTCAGGCACCGCGACACCCTCATCCCCATGATGAGCGCACTCACGCGCACGCGGCCCATGGCCGAATGGGTCCGTCTGCTGGAAGACAAGGCCGTGCCCTGCGGCCCCATCAACCATATCGGCCAGGCCTTTGACGACCCCCAGGTGCAATACCGGGGCCTGCGCGTGGAGCAGGAGCGCTACCCCGGCGCCCAGCCGCCAGCGGGCGAGCACATCAACCGCGTGGTGACCACGGCCAGCCCGATGCGCCTGTCAGACACGCCGCCCACCCTGCGCCATGCACCACCGGCCCTGGGCCAGCACACCGAGCAGGTCTTGCGCGAACGCCTGGGCGTGGACGACCAGCGCATCGCCGCCCTGCGCGCCAAGGGGGTGGTGTAAAACCGCAGCCACCCCACCGGCAGGGCCGCGGCACCACGCGACCCGGTTCCACTCCCGCGCACGGCTGCGCCAGGGCTCTTCGACGGCCTGGGTGAAATCGGCGCGCACCAGCTTGGCACGCTGCTCCAGCCACTCAGGCGGGTTCCCGGTAGAACAGTTGCCGCGTCTTCACCGGCGCCACCGCCCGGGCAATGGCACCAATGTGGTCGGGCGTGGTGCCGCAGCAGCCGCCCACGATGTTCACCAGCCCCTCGGCCGCAAACTCGTGCACCAGCCGGCTCGTCACCTCGGGCGTCTCGTCAAAGCCGGTGTCACTCATGGGGTTGGGCAGGCCGGCGTTGGGGTAGCAGCTGATGAAGGTGTCTTCCGCCACGCGGTTCAGCTCCTGGATATAGGGGCGCATCAGCGTGGCGCCCAGGGCGCAATTGAGGCCGATGGCCAGCGGGCGGGCGTGGCGCACGCTGTGCCAGAAGGCCGTCACGGTCTGGCCCGACAGGATGCGGCCGGAGGCATCGGTGACGGTTCCGCTGATGATCAGGGGCAGGCGCTCGCCGCTCTTCTCGAAATACTCGTCGATGGCAAACAGCGCCGCCTTGGCGTTGAGGGTGTCAAAAATCGTCTCGACCAGCAGCACGTCGGCGCCGCCCTCGACCAGTGCCTCGACCTGTTCGTAGTAGGCGGCACGCAGCTGCTCGAAATCGATGTTGCGCGCGCCGGGGTCGTTCACGTCGGGGCTGATGCTGGCCGTCTTGGGCGTGGGGCCCAGGGCGCCGACCACGAAGCGGGGCTTGTCGGGCGTGCTGTATTTGTCGCAGGCGGCGCGGGCCAGCTGGGCCGAGCGCAGGTTCATCTCGCGCGCCAGGTGGGCCATCTTGTAGTCCTCCTGCGCGATTGATGTGGCGCCGAAGGTGTTGGTCTCGATCAGGTCGGCCCCGGCGGCAAGATACCGTTCGTGGATGTCGCGGATCACGTCGGGCCGCGTGATGCTGAGCAGCTCGTTGTTGCCCTTCACGTCGCGCGGAAAGTCCTTGAACCGGTCGCCCGCGCCATCGGGGGCCGTGTAGCCCTCGCCCCGGTACTGCGCCTCGCCCAGCCTGAAGCGCTGGATCATGGTGCCCATGGCACCGTCGAGGATGACGATGCGTTGGGCGAGGATGTCGGGCAGTGGCGCGGCGCGGGTGTAGTGAAGGGCTTGCATGGGGCGATTGTAGGAAAGACGCCCTGCACGCTCGCACGCAAGGGTTGTGGCCCGGCTTTACGCCGCCTTGCGCGCAAATCCCAGCACCGCCTCCAGCATGCGCCGCAGGTGCGGCTGCACCTGCTCGGCCAGCGCGGGCAGGTAGTCAAACGGCAACGCCTCCTGCATGTAGCTGCATTGGGACATCTCCAGCTGGATGGCATGCACCCCCTGCCCAGGCTGGCCATAGTGGCGCGTGATGTATCCGCCCTGGAATCGGCCATTGAGCACGGCGGTGTATCCCGTGGCGGCCTTGGCGATGGCCAGGATTTCCTGCGCCAGTGCGGTGTCACAGCTCGCGCCGTTGGCGGTGCCCAGGTTCAGGTCCGGCAACTTGCCCTCGAAGAAGCGCGGAAGCACCGAGCGGATCGAGTGCGCATCCCACAGCATGGCCACGCCGTGCCGGGCGCGGATGCGGTCGAGTTCGGCGCGCAGCTGGGCGTGGTAAGGCGCCCAGATCGCCTCGCGCCGTGCCGCCGTCTCGGCCTCGTCCGGCACATCGCCGCGCGCATAGATGGGCGTGTCGTCAAACGTGTCCACAGGGCACAGCCCCGTCACGCTCTGGCCCGGGTACAGGCTTGCCCCGTCGGGCGGGCGGTTCAGGTCCACCACATAGCGCGAATGGGTGGCCACCAGGATCGAGGCCCCCATGTCGCGGGCAAAGGCATACAGGCGGTCCATGTGCCAGTCGGTGTCGGGCACCTGGCGGGCCTCGTCGGTGAAGCGGTCGGCCAGGGCGGGCGGCACATAGGTGCCCGCATGGGGCATGGAGATGAGCAGCGGCTGTGTGCCCTGGTGAAAGACGAATGGTGGGTGGGTGGTATCGGTCATGGTGGATTCCGTCAAGGGGTAGGAGTGGGTTGGGGCCTGCATCAATCCGGCGCAATGGTGGCAGAACGCGCCGCCACAAAGGCCTGCGCGGCCGTCTCGTGCAGTGCATGGCGGCCTTGGGATACGCGGCACACGCCCGCCACCCACAGGCTGTCGATGGCCGAGGTGCGGTGGCTGCCAAACACATGGGCCGAGAGCATGCTGTGCGGCGGCAGGTCGCGCAGCGCCACATGGTGCGCATCGAGCACCACCATGTCGGCCTGCTGGCCCACCGCCAGACCGGCGATGGCGCGCCCGGCGGCCTGCGCCCCTCCCTGCACGGCCTGCAAGGTCATGGCGGCGGCCACCTCGGCCTGTGCGGTGCTGGCCAGCACGTTGCGCTGGCGGCGTTGCAGGCGCTGGCTGTATTCGAGCATCAGCAATTCTTCGGCCGCATTCACGCAGGCGTGGCTGTCCGAGCCCACACCCCAGCGGCCGCCGTGCTGCAGCCACAGCGGCATGTCGAAGATGCCGTCGCCCAGGTTGGCCTCGGTGGTAGGGCAGATGCCCGCCACGGCGCCACTGCGGGCAGCGCCCGCGTATTCGGCAGGCGTCATGTGCGTGGCGTGCACCAGGCACCAGCGCGCATCCACGGGGGCGTGCTGAAGCAGCCATTGCACGGGGCGCTGGCCACTCCAGGCGATGCAGTCCTCGACTTCCTGCGTCTGCTCCGCTATGTGAATGTGGATGGGGGCCTGCGGATTCAGCGCGGTGAGGCCGCGCACGGCAGCCGCCAGGCTGTCGGGTGGCACGGCGCGCAGGGAATGCGGCGCCAGACCCAGAGCAGCCTTTTGCGCCTGCGTGGCGGGCGCCAAACGCTCCAATAATGAGAGCATATTGTCCGTGCTGCGAATGAACCGGGCCTGGTCTTGGCGGGGCGGCCTGCCACCAAACCCGCTGGTCTGGTAGAGCACGGGCAGCAAGGTGATGCCCATGCCCGCATTGCGTGCGGCGCGCAGCAAGGCCAGCGACAGCGTGGCGTCGTCGGCGTAGGGCGTGCCACCCTGGTCGTGGTGCACGTAGTGGAACTCGCACACCGCGGTGTAACCCGCCTCCAGCATCTCCACATACAACCAGGTGGCGATGGCTTCCAGCGATTCCGGCGTGATGCGTGCGGCAAAGCGGTACATCAGGTTGCGCCAGCTCCAGAAGCTGTCCTGGCTTTCTGCACGGTATTCGGTCAAGCCCGCAAAAGCGCGCTGGAACGCGTGCGAATGCAGGTTGGGCACGCCGGGCAGCAGCGGCCCTTTCGCCACGGGCACCCCCGCTGGCGCCACCGAGTCGGCCGCCACACCCATGATGCAACCGTCGCCGTCCCATTGCACCAGCACGTTGCGCGCCCATCCGGTGGGCAGCAAGGCGTGGGCCGCGAAGAGGCTGCGGCCCGTCAATTCGTGATCAAGCGCCATGGCGGGCTCCTTGTGCGGCGCAGATTCCCATGCCATCGTTCGCCACGCGGCCCTGGCGCACGATGGTGGCCGCAGGCTTGTGCCCAAACCAGTAGGCCAGTTCAGCCGCTTCAGCCACGGGCCACAGCACGAAATTGGCAGGCCGGCCCGAGGCGATGAGGCCGAGCGAATCCTGCAAGCCCAGCGCGCGGGCGGCGTGGGTGGTGATGCCCGCCAGCGCCTCGGGCACCGTCAGACGGAACAGCGTGCAGGCCATGTTGGCCATGAGCAGCAGGCTTAAGCACGGCGAAGTGCCAGGGTTGTGGTCGGTGGACACGGCCATGGGCACACCCGCAGCGCGAAGTTGCGCAATGGGCGGCAGCTGCGTGTCGCGCAGCGTGTAGTAGGCACCGGGCAGCAGCACGGCGACGGTGCCAGCGGCCTGCATGGCGTCGATACCGGCCTGCGACAAATGCTCGATGTGGTCGCACGACAAGGCGCCATAGCGTGCGGCCAGCGCCGAGCCACCCATGTCCGAGATCTGCTCGGCGTGCAGCTTGACGGGGAGACCGAGTTGCTGCGCGGCGCGGAAGACCTGCTCGGTCTCGGCCAGCGTGAAGGCGATGCGCTCGCAGAACACATCGACCGCATCCACCAGGCCCTCGGCGGCCAGCGCGGGCAGCATCTCCTGGCACACCAGGTCGATGTAGTCCTGGCTGCGGCCCGCGTATTCCGGTGGCAGCGCATGCGCGCCCAGGAAGGTGGTGCGCACCGTCACGCCAAAGGTTTTGCCCAGGCGGCGGGCCACGCGCAGCTGCTTGCGCTCGTGCTCCAGCGCCAGGCCGTAGCCGGACTTGATTTCGATGGCACACACGCCTTCGTCGAGCAGCGCCTGCAGGCGCGGGGCGGCCAGGGCAAACAAGGCGTCTTCACTCGCCGTGCGCGTGGCGTTCACGCTGGAGACAATGCCGCCGCCCGCCTGGGCGATCTCTTCGTAGCTGGCACCGGCCAGGCGCATGGCAAATTCATTCGCACGCTGGCCGCCATAGACCAGATGGGTGTGGCAGTCCACCAGGCCCGGCGTGGCAAGCGCGCCGCCGCCATCGCGCTGCGGCAGCGCGGCATGGGCGGCGGGCACGGCGCCCGTGGGGCCAACCCAGCGCAGCATGCCGTCTTGCACCACGACGGCGGCAAGCTCCCCTGCCGGCAAAGCCACATCGGGCACGGCGAGCCCGGGCGCCAGGCGCAGGTTGCGCCACACGCCATCGGCGGAAGAAGTGGGAGACATCATGCGCACTCCGAAAAACTATGGTGTGGATAGCTGTTAGCGCTTGTTGAATAAGCGTGACAGGTCATTTTCATGAAGATTTCTGCTGCCTTGGCAAGCACTTCCTACCGGCTCCAGCAGCACGTGCAGGAGCACGCTGTCGCCTGCGCTGGACTCGGGCACCGCGCTCCAGCCGCAGTCCTCATGGGTCCAGCACACGCCGGTATCCGGCGCCAGCACCACGGCCTGCCCACCCACGGCAGCCAGGGGCGCGATGGTCCAGCCGCCCTGCACCGCCAACAGCAGACCGGCAGGCCGGGCCGGCAGAACCGCTGGGCTTCTCAGCACCTGCACTGCGCCCTGCCAGCGGCCCCGGCGCGTCATCAGGTTGAAGTCCTGCGACACACCGCCCAGCAGATCGCAGTCCATGCCACCGTCGCCCGCAAAGGCAAAGGGCTGCAGCGGTCGTTCCAGACGGTGGTCGATGCCGGCGTCTGGCTGGCGCAGGTGCACGCCATCGCCCGTCAGCAAGGTGATGACCCGGTCCACCCCGGCAAAGCGCGAGAACGGGCCGCTCTGCGCAATCGTGGCCACGCTGACCCGCCAGTCGAAATGTTCCATATCGGCGCCGGGTGGCCAGCAGGCCAGTTCGCGCGTGGCCCCGCCACCGTTCTTCCACGGGGTGCAGGGCGTGGTGGCCAGGTCAAAACGCTGCATGGCGGGTGCTTACTTGACCATGGGGAGCTTGAGCCCCTGCTTCTTCGCCGTGGCGATGGCCAGCTCATAACCCGCGTCCGCATGGCGCATCACGCCGCTGCCGCAGTCGTTGACCAGCACGCGCGCCAGGCGCTCCCTCGCAGCATCGGTGCCGTCGGCCACGATGACCATGCCCGAGTGCTGCGAATAACCCATGCCCACGCCGCCGCCGTGGTGCAGGCTGACCCAGGTGGCGCCGCCGGCGGTGTTGAGCAGCGCGTTGAGCAGCGGCCAGTCGCTCACGGCGTCGGTGCCGTCCTTCATGGCTTCCGTCTCGCGGTTGGGGCTGGCGACCGAGCCAGTGTCGAGGTGGTCGCGGCCAATGACGATAGGGGCCTTCAGCTCACCGTTTTTCACCATTTCGTTGAAGGCCAGGCCGGCCTTGTCGCGTTCGCCCAGGCCCAGCCAGCAGATGCGCGCTGGCAGACCCTGAAAAGCGATGCGTTCACGTGCCATGTCGAGCCAGCGGTGCAGCGGCTTGTCGTTGGGGAACAGCTCCTTGAGCTTGGCGTCGGTCTTGTAGATATCTTCCGGGTCGCCCGAGAGCGCCACCCAGCGGAACGGCCCCTTGCCTTCGCAGAACAACGGGCGGATGTAGGCGGGCACGAAACCGGGAAAGTCGAAGGCATTTGCCACGCCCTGGTCGAAGGCCACCTGGCGGATGTTGTTGCCGTAGTCCACGGTCGGGATGCCCATGGCCTGGAAGTCCAGCATGGCCTGCACGTGCACGGCGCAGGATTTGGCCGCGGCATCGGTCAGCGCGGCGTGCTGCGCGGGATCTTTTTGCGCGGCCTTCCACTGCGCCACGCTCCAGCCCGAGGGCAGGTAGCCGTTGATGAGATCGTGCGCGGAGGTCTGGTCGGTCACCAGATCGGGGCGGATGGCGCCCGCCTTGGCGCGGCGCACCAGCTCGGGAACGATGTCGGCCGCATTGCCCAGCAGCGCGATGGAAATGGCTTCCTTGGCCGCCGTGTGCTGCGCGATGAGTTCGAGCGCGTGGTCGATGTCGCGGGCCTGCTTGTCCACATAGCGGGTGCGCAGACGAAAGTCGATGCTGGACTGCTGGCACTCGATGTTGAGCGAGCAGGCGCCCGCCAGCGTGGCGGCCAGCGGCTGCGCCCCCCCCATGCCGCCCAGACCGGCGGTGAGAATCCACTTGCCTGCCAGGCTGTTGTTGTAGTGCTGGCGGCCGGCCTCGACGAACGTTTCAAAGGTGCCCTGCACGATGCCCTGGCTGCCGATGTAGATCCAGCTGCCGGCCGTCATCTGGCCGTACATGAACAGGCCCTTGCGGTCCAGTTCGTTGAAGTGTTCCCAGCTGGCCCACTTGGGCACCAGGTTGGAGTTGGCAATCAGCACGCGCGGCGCGTTCTCATGCGTCTTGAAAACGCCCACCGGCTTGCCCGACTGCACCAGCAGGGTTTCGTCGCTGTTCAGGTCCTTGAGCGAGGCCAGGATCTGGTCGAAGCATTCCCAGTTGCGGGCGGCGCGGCCAATGCCGCCGTAGACGACCAGGTTTTTCGGATCTTCCGCCACTTCGGCGTCCAGGTTGTTCTGGATCATGCGGTAGGCCGCTTCGGTCAGCCAGTTCTTGCAGCTGAGTTCGGTTCCGCGCGGCGCGCGAATCACGCGGCTGGCATCGAAGCGGGGGTCGGTGGAAACAAATTTTTCGGGGGCGTTCATGGCGATCTCCATTAGAGGTGGGGGTGGGTAGAGTGAAAATTTCGGTGAGAGAAACGGCGTCGAATCAACCGGTGCACCGGGCACCGCGCAAGGTCGTATCCGCCGGTGTCGTGGATGTCTTGACGCCCGGCACATCGGCGGCGGGAAAGATCATCCCGGCCGGGACTTTCATCGTCTTTTTCGCCAGCGGGTAGTACACCAGCGCGGTAACGATCAAGCTCACGATCCAGGAAATATCGGCACCGCCCAGCATCTTGGTGAAAGGACCGGTGTACATCTTCTGGGCCAGGAACGGAATCTGAACGACGATACCGAGCACGTAGCAGCCCAGGGCGATCCAGTTGTAGCTGCCGTAGCGGCCTTGGCTGTCGTACAGCGCCGGGATGTCCACCCGTTCCTTGGAGACCAGGTAGTAGTCCACCAGGTTGACTGCGCTCCAAGGCACGAACACGGCCAGCAGCAGCAGCACGAAGTTCTTGAAATTGTTCAGAAAGTCGGCACTGGCCGCCAGCGCGATCACCATCGACACGGCGACGAAGCCAACGATGAACAGCATGCGCGCCAGCGGCGAAACCCGTGTCTTGTGGTTGAAAGCGCTGACGGTGGTCAGCATCGACATAAAGCCGCCATAGGCGTTCAGGCAGTTGACCGTCAGCTTGCCCATCACAATCACCAGGTAGATCACCACCGCGGCACCCGGGCCGGCCAGACCGCCCATGAAACCTACCTGGTTCTTCAGGAAGGCGGCGCCCGACACCGCCGCCACCAGCACGCCGAAAGTCATCGCGATCTGCGCGCCCAGGGCTGTGCCGAGGAAGGTCGTCCAGAACGTCGAGGCGGCGGGGGTGTGGGACGGCAGGTAGCGCGAATAGTCGGCGACATAGGGCGCAAATGTCAGTTGCCAGCCTGCCGAAAGCGAGATCGCCAGCAAGAGCGTCGGCACGCTGAATGCCGTGTGTCCGAACGCAGCGCTCACGTCGTACTGGCGAAACAGCTGGTACGCCAGAAACAGCCAGCCGAAGATGCCCACGATGCTGGCGATCTTGCCCAGCTGGTGGATCAAGCGATAGCCAGCCGTCGCAACGATGGCCGTCAGACTGCCGAAGACAACGATGCCGAATGCCGGTGCAGTCACGCCGAACATGCTGTTGATCGCCTGGCCCGACAGCACCGTGCCGGTGGCGGCGAACCCGAGGTACATCACGATGACCAGGATCAGCGGCAGCGCCGCGCCCTTGACGCCGAACTGCACCCGGCTCGAAATCATCTGCGGCAACCCCATGCGCGGGCCCTGGGCCGAGTGCAGAGCCATCACTGCGCCACCGAGGATGTTGCCGATCAACAGGCCCATGATGGCCGTCATCGCGTCCACACCGAAGATGATGGCCAGCGCGCCATCCACCACGGCGGTAATCTGCAGATTGGCGCCGAACCACAAGGTGAACTGGCTGCGCGGGGAGCCGTGGCGCTCGCGCTCGGGAACCATGTCGATGGTTCGGGTTTCGACGCCACTCACTGGTGCGTGGGGCGGGATGCTCATGGTATTCATGACGAGCTCCTGAAAGTACGTAGGCGGGAAGATGAAGGGCTCAGGCGTGGCTGGGCAGGCATTGCGCCAGCGCTGCAGGCCATGCGGACTGCTGCGCCCATTCGCGCATGGACTCGATGTCGGGCGCGAGGTAGCGGTCTTGCTCCAGATAGGCCACGCGCTGGCGGATGGCAGCGAACTGGGCTTCGATGAGGGGTGAGGATTTCAGCCAACCGCCGGGCCGCCCCAAGGCTGGCTGCGCCCCCTCGGGGAGCAGCGAGGACACGTCAGTGCCGAGCGTGGGGGCCACCGGCCTCCGGTCAAACTCCATGCCCTGCGCAGCGGCCATGGCCTCGATGCCGACCATCACCGCCGCATTGCGCACCATGTCGGCCAGGCGGCGTGCGCCGTAGGTGGCCATGGAGACATGGTCTTCCTGGTTGGCCGACGTCGGCAGGCTGGTCACGCTGCTGGGGTTGGCCAGGCACTGGTTTTCGGCGGCCAGGGCGGCGGCGGTGACCTGCGCAATCATGAAGCCCGAGTTCACGCCGCTGTCGCGGATCAGGAAGGCGGGCAGGCCCGAGAGGCCGGGGTCCAGCAGCAGCGACAGGCGGCGCTCGGAGATGGCGCCGATCTCGGCCACGGCCAGCGCAAGGATGTCCGCCGCAAAGGCCACGGGTTCGGCATGGAAGTTGCCGCCGGAGATCACATCGCCATTGCTGAACACCAGCGGGTTGTCCGACGCCGCATTCGCCTCGGTGGTAAGCACGCGCGCAGCGTGGTGCAGGTTATCGAGGCACGCCCCCATCACCTGCGGCACGCAGCGGATCGAATATGGGTCCTGCACGCGGCCGCAGTGGGGGTGCGAGGTGTCGATGGCGCTGCCGTCGAGCAGCGCGCGCACGGCAGCCGCCACGGCGATCTGACCGGCCTGGCCGCGCGCTTCGTGGATGCGCGCGTCAAACGGCTTGACCGAGCCCTTGATGGCTTCGAGCGACAGGCAGCCTGCTACCAGCGCGGCAGCGAACACGCTCTCGGCGCCGAACAGCCCGGCCAGCGCGAGCGAGGTGGACACCTGCGTGCCGTTGAGCAGCGCCAGCCCCTCCTTGGGGCCCAGCACAAAGGGCTGCAAACCGATGGAGCGCATGGCCTCCGCGCCCGGCACCACGCTGCCGTTGACCTTGGCCTGCCCTTCCCCGATCAGCACGCAGGCCAGGTGGGCCAGCGGCGCCAGGTCGCCCGACGCCCCCACCGAGCCCTTGGCCGGAATCACGGGCAACACGTTGGCATTGGCCATGGCCAGGAGCGCGTCCACGATCTCGGGCCGGATGCCCGAGTGCCCGCGCGCCAGGCTGATGGCCTTGGTCGCGAGGATGAGCCGCACCACGTCGTCGGGCAATGCATCGCCCGTGCCTACGCTGTGCGACAGCACCAGGTTGCGCTGCAGCTCGGCCAGGCGCTCGTGGGCGATCTTGGTGCTGGCGAGCTTGCCAAAACCGGTGTTGATGCCATAGACCACCTGGTCTTCATCGACGATGCGCTGCACCGTGGCTTGCGATGCCTGCATGCCTGCGCCTGCCGCCGGATCGAGGATCAACGGCAGGGGTGCGGCATGGATACGGCGCAGCTCGGCCAGCGTGACATGGCCAGGACGCAGGGTCAGTGGGGACGGGGTGGTGGTAGACATGGGATGATCCTGTATAGACAAGTAGCCGTGAGCGCAATGCGAAGAGGGTGAAGAGAGGGCTTCAGCCCTGGAGCGGGTTGCCGTCGGTCCGGAACCGGCTGCCCAGCCGGTAACGCGAGGCGGGGTGCAGGCAACGAACCACGGTGATGGGGACGCCGCGCGACCAGGTGCGCCGCGTGAGCAGCAGACAGGGCTCGGCCACGTTCATCTCCAGCAGCGCCGCCTGCTCTGGCGTGGGCATGACGGCATCGACCACATGCTCGATCTGGTCGAAGGGGACATTGCGTACCAGGTATTCGGAGGGCTGCTGCTGCGAGAAATCCTGCTGGGTGAATTGCGGCACCTGGCCGGGATGGACATAGCGGTCTTCCAGCTGGACCGGCACGCCGTCCTCGCGGTGGATGCACAGCGAATGGAAGACCGACTCGCCCGTGCGCAGGTCCAGCGCAGCGGCCACCTCCAGGCTGGCCGAAATGCGCTCGACCGAAAGCAGGTCGCAACGGTAGTCGTGCCCGCGCTGGCGGATCTCGGTCGCCAGGTTGGCGATCTGCAGCAGGGTGGACTGGGGCTTGTCTTCGGCCACAAAGCTGCCCACCCCGGCCACCCGCACGATGCGACCCTGCTCGACCAGTTCGCGCAGGGCGCGGTTCACCGTCATGCGGGAGACGCCGAACTGGATCACCAGATCGTTTTCGGAAGGCAGCCGGTCACCGGCGCGCCAGACACCTTCCTGGATCTTGCGCGAGATGTGGTCTTTGATCTGCTCGTACAGCGCCATGGCCTGTGCGGGCGCAGGCGCACTGCGGGCCGGATGCGCGGCATGGCGAGAACGGCGAACGGTGGGGTGGGTCATGGCGGGCAACGTTGCAGGCGGTTCAATGCAGATCGGCGGCCAGCGACTCGGCCCGGATCTCTTCCGTCAAACGGGCTTTGAGGTCCATGAACTCGGGGCTGGTCTTGATCGTGTAATGGCGCGGGTGCGGCAAGTCTACCGCCAGCTCGGTCTTGATGCGGCCGGGCCGGGCACTGAACACCGCCACGCGGTTGGCCATGAAGATGGCTTCATCGATGTCGTGCGTGACGAACATCACCGTCTTGCGCTCAGCCTCCCAGATGCCCAGCAGCAACTCCTGCATGAGTACGCGGGTCTGGTTGTCGAGCGCACCAAAGGGCTCGTCCATGAGCAGAATCTTGGGGTCGTTGGCCAGCGCGCGGGCAATCGCCGTGCGCTGCTGCATGCCACCCGAGAGCTGCTTGGGAAAATGCTGCTCGAAGCCGCGCAGGCCTACCTTGCTGATGAAGTAGTCGCTGCGCTCTTTTTGCTGCGCAACACCCATGCCACGCTCGCGCAAGCCGAAGCGAATGTTCTGCTCGATGGTCAGCCAGGGGAACAGCGTGTAGCTCTGGAACACCATGCCGCGGTCGGCGCCGGGGCCCTCGACCGGCCGTCCGTCGAGCACCACCTGCCCGGTGGTCGGAAAGTCCAGGCCGGCCACGATGCGCAGCATCGTCGATTTGCCGCAGCCCGAGGGGCCCAGAATGGTGACGAAATCGTTTTCGCGCACCTCAAAATCCACGGGCAGCAAAGCCTGCGTGGCCTGGCCGCGCGCCGAAGTGAAGGTGCGCGAGACGCCGCGGATGGACAGTTGGTTCAGTGCGCTCATTACAGGTTGCTCCAGGCGAACAGGCGGCGGTTGAGCGTCTTGAACGCCAGATCCGAGATCAAACCGATGATGCCGATGATGATGATGCCGAAGATGATCTGCCCGGTATTGAGCAGGGCCTGGCTGTCCATGATCATGTGGCCGATGCCCGAGGCAGAGCCGATCAGCTCTGCCACGATGACGTAGGTCCAGGCCCAGCCCAGCACCAGGCGCAGTGTTTCGGCTATTCCCGGCGCGGCGCCGGGAATGAGCACGCGGCGCACGATGCCGCTGCTGCCGGCACCCAGGGTGTAGGCCGCCTCGACCAGGTCACGCCGGGCGCCCCCCACGGTGACCGCCACCATCAGCACGATCTGGAACACCGAGCCAATGAAGATGACCAGGAGTTTTTGCGTCTCACCAATGCCGGCCCACAGGATCAGGAGCGGGATGAAAGCCGACGCAGGCAAGTAGCGGCAAAACGAAATGAAGGGCTCGAAGAACGCCTCCACCGGCTTGTAGGCGCCCATGGCAATGCCCAGCGGCACCGCGATGGCCGTGGCCAGCACAAAGCCCCCCATCACGCGCCACACCGTCATGCCGATGTCGTGCAGGAAGTTGTACTCGGTGAACAGCAACCACCCTTCCTGCACCATGGTGACCGGGCTGGCGAGGAAGGTGGGCGAGACCAAACCACCCAGCGTGAACCCTGCCCACACCAGCACGAACAGGACAAAGAAGCCCATGCCCAGCAGGGATTGCAGGCGCGGACTGATGGGGTCCAGCGGCTTGATGGAACGCTTGCGCCGGACGACCGGCACCGACGCCATACCGCGCACCGGCGTGGAAACAGAATTGGTTTGCATGGCGGAATGGCTCCGGCTTACTTGATGAAACTGGCGTCGAAGGTGGCGTTGAGGTCAGCCGGCGCCTTGCGGATCACACCGGCCTCCAGCAGGATGGGCACCGAGTCCTTCATGAACTGCATGAGGTCTCCCGCAAAGAATTTCTGGTTGGCCGCCTTGTCCTGCCAGCGCAGGAAGCCCGCCGACTTGGCAAACTGCTCGCCGCTTTGCTTGACGGCGGCGCCCATGATTTCATGCGCTTTGGCCGGGTCCGCCTTGATCAGCTCCACCGCCTCGAAATACGAGTTGGCCAGTGCCTGCGCGGCCTGCGGATTGGCCTTGAGCCAGGTGGGTGCGCAGCCCACGGTGTCCATCACCATGGGGTAGTCGAGCGTGGTGGCCAGAATCTTGCCGGCCTGCGGATTGGCGCGCACAGTGGACAGGTAGGGCTCGTAGGTCATGGCACCATCGTTCTGACCCGAAATGAAGGCCTGGGCTGCGGGTTGCGGCTCCAGCGACACCAGCTTCACGTCCTTGAGGGTCATGCCGTTCTTGTTGAGCATCCAGGCCAGGCCAAAGTACGGTGCGGTGCCGGGGGCAGAGACACCAATGGTCTTGCCCTTGAGGTCGGCAAAGGTCTTGACGTCGTTGCGCACCGCAAGGCCATCGGCGCCGTAGGACTTGTCCATCTGGAAAATCTGCACGATGGGTACGCCATTGGCGTTCCAGGCGACGTGCGTTTCGATCGTGGTGGCGGCGCACTGGATGGCTTCGGACGCCAAGGCCAGGTGGCGGTCTTTCTGCGGAATCATGCGCAGATCCACTTCCAGCCCGTTTTTCTTGAAGATGCCGGCCTTGTCGGCCAGTGTCAGCGGCGCAAAACCGGTCCAGCCCGACATGCCCAGCGTGATCCGGGTCTGTGCGCTGGCCGGAACAGCCGTGGCTGCGATGACGGCGCCGACTGCGAACAGTGCGGCATTCTTGATGAGTGACTGGACCATACGGTAATCCTTTGCAGTGTGAAGCGTCAAAGTGGGGTTGGCGGCATCCACCCAGCCGCCCTACGCCATCGCATTGTGCAGCCCTGCCCGTACCTGTATATACAGGTAAAACCCTAATACGAAACCCCGCCCCTGTGCAGGGTCAGTTCGGCACGCTGGCCCTGCGCGTCAGATCATCGGCCTGCGGGGCAAACGCCGCCTGCACGGCCCGTGCAAAGGGTTGTGCCAGAGCCGCCGGTGTCGCACCGCTGTCCGGATAGGCCAGCACCACCGACTGCGCTGCCAGACGCCCCCGCAGCCTGCGGCAGGCAACGCGCTTGCCGTCATGGCTGCGGTCGCTCACCGGGCGCGTGGTCAGCAGGGACACGCCCAGCCCATTGGCGACCAGGCCGCGCACTGTCTCCAGCGAAGTGGACTCGCAGACGATGCGGGGCGTGACACCCGCACTGCGAAACAGCGACAAAAAATACTCCCGGCTGTGCGGCAGGTTGATCAGCACCAGGGGCTCGCGCGCCAGCTCGCTCAGACGCAGGCTGCTGGCTGCCGCCAGCGGGTGCCCCCAGGGCAGCAGGGCGTAGGGCACCAGGTCCACCACCGGCTCGAGTCGCACACCGCTGCGTGCCAGGCCCAGGTCGTACAGCAGGGCAACATCCAGCGCCCCGCGCGCCAGCATGCGCATCAGGTTCTCGGTGTCGTCTTCGTGGAATTGCACCTCGATGGCCGGGTGCGCTGCCCGCATATGCGCCAGGATGGCAGGCAGCCAGCGCGGGGCCAATGTGCTCAGGCACCCCACACGCAACAACCCCGCAAGCGCCCCCGAGCGCGGCCCGGCCAGGGTGCGCGCCTGCTCCAGCAGGGCCTGGGCTGCGCGGTGGCGCGCCACGCCGGCGGCCGTGAGCTCCATGCCCCGCGCATGCAGGCGCACAAACAGCGCTTCGCCCCAGAGCACCTCCAGGTCGGCAATGGCCTTGGAGACCGAAGGCTGGGACACACCCAGCGCCTGCGCGGCCCGCGCCGCACCGCCGTGGTGGGCTGCGGCCGCAAAGTATTCGAGCTGGCGCAGATTTATTTGCATCATTTTTATTGATCCAATTTATCAAAAAACAATTCTTTCTTTTAATTCAATTGTGCGCCACGATGCATTTTTGACATGTGTCGGAGCCCAAACATGACCCCCGCAACACTGCCGCTCGACGGCATTCGCATTCTTGATTTCACCCGGGTGCTCGCTGGCCCGCTTTCGACCGCCCTGCTCGCGGATTTGGGCGCCGAAGTCATCAAGATCGAGCCGCCCCAGGGCGACGACTACCGCGCCATTGGCCCCATGCAAAACGGGGAAAGCGCGCTGTTCACTGTCATGAACCGCAACAAGAAGAGCGTGGTGCTGGACCTCAAGTCCCCCGAAGCAGTGGCGCTGGTGCATTCCATGGCGGCGCAGGCTGATGTGGTGGTGGAGAACTTTCGCCCCGGCGTGGCTGAGCGGCTGGGCATTGGCGCGGCCAGCCTGCAAGCACTGAACCCCAAGCTGGTGGTGGTCAGCGTCTCGGGCTTTGGCCAGACCGGGCCACTGGCGCACCGGCCCGCCTACGACATCATCGTGCAGGCCATGAGCGGCCTGATGGAGGCCACAGGCGAGCCCGATGGCGCCCCCACACTGGTGGGCGAGGCCGTGTCCGACGTGGTGGCCGGGCTGTTTGCCTCCTGGGCCACGCTGGCGGCACTGCTGCAAGCACAGCGCACCGGCCAGGGCCAGCATGTGGATGTGGCCATGTTCGACACCACGCTGAGCTTTCTGGCCACCTCGATGGCACGCTACCTGTTCACCGGCAAACCGGCGCGGCGCGTGGGCAACCGCCACCCGCTGTCCGCGCCGTTTGGCGTGTACCGCGCGCAGGACGGCCACTTTGCCCTGGCCGTGCTCAACAAGAAACTGTTTGACGCGCTGGCCGCCGCCATGGCGCAGCCCGCGCTGGCCAGCGACCCGCGCTTTGCCACCGACGAGTCGCGCTCGGCGGCGGAGCCGGCACTACGGCAAGCGATTGAAGCCTGGGCGGGCACCCTGCCCGTGGCGCAGGTGGTGGCCCTGCTGGACAGCGCCGGTGTGCCCGCGGCCCCCATCTGGAACATTGCGCAGGCGCTGGAGTCGCCGCAGGCCGTGGCGCGCGAACTGCTGCGCCCGGTGCACGACGAGCGCCTGCCCGGCCTGCGCCTGCCCACCCAGCCGGTGCACTTTGGCAGCGCCGCACCCAACCGGGCCGAGCGTGCGCCTGCCCTGGGCGAACACACGGACGCGCTGCTCATGGCACTGGCCGGCTGCAGCATGGAAAAACTGGCCGAACTGCGCGCTGCAGGCGTGTTCGGCCCCACCCACTGAAAACCCTCCAGGAGACATCACATGACCGAACGCATGGGCATCACCACAGAAGACCGCGCACTGGCCGACGCCGTGGCCCGCTACGCTGCCGAAGCACTGGCGCCCCAGGCGCAGGCGCTGGACGAGGAGGGGCTGTGCGCCACCTGCCATGTCCCGGGCCTGTCCGCGCTGGGCGTGATGGGAATGAACATTCCAGAGCAATTTGGCGGCCCCGGGGTGACCCCCACGGCCATGCTGCTGTCGCTGGTCGAAATATCCCGCGCCTGCGCCGCCACGTCATCGATGATCGGCGCGCACTACCTGGGCACCGACGCGGTGCTGATCGGTGGCGACGACGCACAGCGTGCGCGCTGGCTGCCGCGCTGCGCCAGCGGCGAATGGCTGGCCGGTTTTGCACTGACCGAGCCACGCGGCGGCTCCCACCCGGCCGAATTGAGCACGCGCGCCGTGCGCACCACCACCGCCCAGGGCGAGGTGTACCGCATCGATGGCGTCAAGCACTTCATCTCCAACGCGGGCAAGGCGCAATTTCTGGTGGTGTTTGCCAAGACCGACCCGGCAGCCGGGGCGCGTGGCGTGAGCGCCTTCATCGTGCCCACCAGCACGCCGGGCGTGCACGTCTCGTCGCCCGAAAAACTCATGGGTATCCGTGGTGGCCACGCCTTTGAGGTGTCGTTCGACGCGGTGGATGTGCCGCTGGACCACCGCCTGGGCGCCGAGGGCACCGGCTTCAAGACCGCCATGAAGGTGCTGGACAACAGCCGGCTCGACGTGGCGGCCACCTCCCTGGGCATTGCCGAGGCGGCGCTGGACGCGGCCGTGCAATGGGCCAAGACACGCCAGATCGGCGGCGAGCCGCTGTCGGGCAAACAAGGCATCCAATGGATGCTGGCCGACATGAAGCTGCGCCTGGAAGCCGCCTGGGGCCTGACCCTGCAGGCCCTGGCGCTGCGCGAGGCGGGGCAGCCGTTCACGCTGCAATCGGCCATGTGCAAGCTCTACGCCTCGGAAATGGTGGCTTTCGTGACCGATGCAGCCCTGCAGATCCACGGTGGCTACGGCTTTACGCGGGACATGCCGCTGGAGCGCTATGTGCGCGATGCGCGCATTCTGCGCATCTACGAAGGCTCCTCAGAAATCCAGCGCAACATCATTGCGCGCACCGTGCTGGACTGACCCGGCTTCAGGGCTTCGCTGGACGCTCGGCAGCAGCTCGTTGTTGCCCTTCACGCCGCGCGGAAAACCCTTGAAGCGCTCACCCGCGTATCGGTGCCCGGGTAGTGAAGGGCTCGCATAGCCCTCTATTGTAGAAAGCCGGGCTGCGCGGCTTCCCGGCCAGGATTAATCGACCTTCATACGTGCAAACAAGGATTGCGCCGCCCGCAGCGCTTCCTGGCGCACGGATTCATCCACTGTCGGGAGCTCGACGCTATCCATCCCGTCCACAAACATGGGGCCACCCACATCGTCGTCGTAGCTGGAGCCATCCTCGTGAATGGCCCGGTAGTCACCTTGAGTGAGGTCCTTACCCAGCAACCTGGCGTAGTGAAACCAGGTCCATACCTTGACAGAATCGTCTGCCTGCCACGACTCCATGAGCTCTCGCATGGCCCGCATGTCGCCACGCTCGGCCGCCAATGCCAACCAGGCGGGCGCCCATTCATAGCGGCCGACGCGTTGCGCGAGGTCGGCAATCCACAAAGGGTCGGCACGAACCTGCGGCGCCTGAAGGTCAAAGAAGCGATCATCGCCATACCGGTCTGCCAGCAGCAGCAACGCATCGTGCTGGCCCAATGCGGCGGCGGCGTTGAAGTGGTCGCGGGCGGTACTGCTGCGCGTGGCCAGGTCACGCGATGCCGCTGCGCGCCGCTGGACGCGCTCTGCATAGCCCTCGGCCCATTCCAGTTCGACGCCCGTCAGCACCTCGCCCTTTTGCTGGCGTTCGTACCAATACAAGCCAGCCCGCGAATCGGGCAGGTCGTCCATGTCTTCGTCTTCCTCAGCGTCGTCTCCGCCCTGGTGCCCAGCATCCACGCGGGCTCCACGCTCGACCAGAAGACCCAGCGCCAGGTGGGCGCGCCCCTCGCCCTGTTCGGCTGCCTTTTGCAAGGCTTGGCACACGAAGGGGCTGTCCAGGCGTAAGGGTTCCGGATCTTCTGGCCAGGCGTCGGGATCGTCGTCCAACGCTGCGTAAAGTGACTCGTAGTACGCATCGTCGCGCGGTGTTTCACGGTAAAGCTCTCGGCTGCCCGAAAGCAGGGCCCCAAGGATGTCTTCCCATGGCACCAGGCCCAGCGCCTTCGCTGCCATATCCGCGCACAAGGCCTGCGCCAGGGGCCCGCAGCGCTCACGGGCCACGCCGAGGGTCTCGGCCCGCGCAGCGCAAGGCCCAGGATGCAAGGCGCCGTAGTGCGCCAGTAGCGGCTGTGACGGCAGAGGGCACAGCAGGCCATGGGCCTTCAAGGTGGCATGGGAGCCAAGCCCCAGCGCAGCGGCCATCAGTTCGTAGACGTGAGACCGCTTGACGACGGCATTGCCGGCGCCCGCAATCGCTTGGAGGTGGGTTTGCGCCTGGCGCGCAAACGAAGAGATGTTGTCCATGTGAAACCTTTCTTCAGCGAGCGCGCAACGCCGGGAAAGTGCACACGTTTAACACCGGCTGCGCACTCTATGAATAGAGGCCGCATGAAATGAATGGAGAGCAAGAAAACGGCCTTTTTTTGCTCGTGTGCAAGCAGGGTGGGCACCGGACGGAATTGTAAGCCGGTGATTGGCACCGTCTATGCGATTGACATGATCATGCCGCTCCACCATACTAGACAGACTAGTCTGATAAAAAAGGACCCATCATGCATGCTTGGCAGCTACAAGACGCCAAAAGCCGCTTCAGTGAACTGGTGGAGTGCGCACTGAACCAAGGTCCCCAGTTGGTCACCCGGCGCGGCAGCGACGCCGTAGTGCTATTGGCAGCGCCCGAGTACCGGCGGCTGGCAGGCGAAGATGCGCTGGTTTCCCTGCTGTTGAAGGCGCCACGCGGCGAGCCGCTGGACACGACGCGGTCAGCCGAACCCCTCCGCATGTTGGCCCTGGAGTGACCTGGCGTGAAATACCTGCTGGACACTTGCCTGCTGTCAGAACTGGTACGGCCCGCTCCCCATCCCGCAGTGCTGGACTGGATGGGCGCGCGCGCATCTGCCGACCTGTTTGTCTCGGCCCTGACCTTGGCCGAACTGGAGCGGGGCATCGTTCGCCTGCCGCCTTCGCGCCGGCAAAGCGAGCTGGCCCATTGGCTGACAGGGGTGCAGGCGGGGTTTGGTCAACGGGCTCTGGCTTTCACGCGCGACACAGCGGGGTACTGGGCGCGCCTTTGCGCGCAGACCGAGGCGGCGGGCAAGCCCATGGCAGCCTTTGATTCGCTGATCGCCGCGACAGCACTGGAACATGGCCTGGCCGTGGTCACGCGCAACGTGAGCGACTTCGTCAGCGCGCCCGTGGTGCTGATCAATCCCTGGGAGATGGTGCTCGGCGCACAATAGCCGCTTTGCCTGCGCGCAGGTTTTGCCCCGCAGTTTCAGGCAAAAATTGGCCTCCAGCGCTTGATGGAAAAGCGCTACCAGCTATCAAATTCAGAGTTTCCGTTGTCCCTCCGTCCGTCCCTTCCCGCCTCGCCCGCCCACACCGTCCTCAACGACGTCTTTGGCTACGAACAATTCCGCGGTCCCCAGCAGGCCATCGTCGAGCATGTGATCGCCGGCAGCGACGCGCTGGTGCTGATGCCCACGGGGGGCGGCAAGAGCCTGTGCTACCAGGTGCCGGCCATCGTGCGCCAGCAGCAGGGGCGCGGGGTGACCATCGTGGTCTCGCCGCTGATCGCGCTGATGCACGACCAGGTGGGCGCGCTGCACGAGGCGGGGGTTTCTGCCGCATTTCTCAACTCCACACTGAGTTTTGACGAGGCGCAGGACGTGGAGCTGCGCCTGCAGACCGGCGACATCACGCTGCTGTATGCCGCACCCGAGCGGCTGAACACGCCGCGTTTCCTGGGCCTGCTCGACAGCCTGTACCAGGGCGGGCACCTCTCGCTGTTTGCGATTGACGAGGCGCATTGCGTCAGCCAATGGGGCCACGACTTCCGCCCCGAGTACCGCGCGCTCAGCGTGCTGCACGAGCGCTATGCGGGCGTGCCGCGCATTGCGCTCACGGCCACGGCCGACGACCTGACGCGCGCCGACATCATCGAGCGGCTGCAGCTGGAAGACGCGCGCCTCTTCATCAGCAGCTTTGACCGGCCCAACATCCGCTATCGCATAGAAGAGAAGAAGGACGCGACCACGCAGCTGCTGCGCTTCATCGAACGCGAGCACGCGGGCGAGGCCGGCGTGGTGTACTGCCAGTCGCGCAAGCGCGTGGAAGAACTGGCCGCCACGCTGAGCGACGCGGGCCACACCGCCCTGCCCTACCACGCGGGCCTCGATACCAAGGTGCGCCAGAAGAACCAGGACCGGTTTTTGCGCGAGGAAGGCATCGTGATGGTGGCCACCATTGCGTTCGGCATGGGCATCGACAAGCCCGACGTGCGCTTTGTGGCCCATGTGGACATGCCCAAGAACATCGAGGGCTACTACCAGGAGACCGGCCGCGCGGGCCGCGATGGCCTGAACGCCGACGCCTGGATGGCCTATGGCCTGAACGACGTGGTCAACCAGCGCCGCATGATCGACGAAAGCCCGGCGGGCGAGGAGTTCAAGCAGGCGCTGCGCGGCAAGCTCGATGCGCTGCTCGCGCTGGCCGAGGCCACCGACTGCCGGCGCGTCCGGCTGCTGGCGTACTTTGGCGAAGCTTCCACGCCCTGCGGCAACTGCGACAACTGCATCAGCCCCCCCGCCGTGTGGGACGGCACGGACGCGGCACGCAAGCTGCTGTCCACCATCTACCGCGTGCAACAGGCCAGCGGCCTGACCTTCGGCACCGGCCACATCATGGACATCGTGCGTGGCAAGGACACGGAGAAGGTCCAGCAGTTCGGCCACGACAAGCTCTCGACCTTTGGCGTGGGCAAGGACTATTCCGAAGCACAGCTGCGCGGCGTGCTGCGCCAGCTGCTGGCCACCGGTGCCGTGGGCCTGCACAAAGTCATGCTGGAGAGCGGCCACAGCTTCGACACCCTGGGCCTTACCGCAGGCTCGCGCGCCGTGCTCAAGGGCGAGGTGCCGGTGCAGCTGCGCGAATCCGTGTCATCGCCCCCTGCCAAACGCAGCCGCAAAGGCAGCGCCCCGCCCGCCGCAGCCGCCAACCTGGGGCCGGATGCACAGGTGCGCTTCATCAACCTCAAGGCCTGGCGCGCCGAGGTGGCGCGCGAGCACAACCTGCCGGCCTATGTGATCTTCCACGACGCCACGCTGGCGGCCATTGCCGAACGCAACCCGGCCACGCTCGAAGACCTGCAAGGCATCAGTGGCATGGGTGCGAAGAAGCTGGAGGCGTATGGGACCGAGGTGCTGAGGATTTGCGGGCAGTGAGGATCGGGACGCGGCGGGCGCCATGCACTGCGCGCAGATCGATGCCCAGCGGCATGAACGGAACGCCTGCAACCGTCACCCCCGTCGCACAGCAAACGATGCAAACCGCTCGCCCAGCCGTGCGGCCTGCTGCGCCGTCAACCCCCAGGCCGCTGCCCCCGGCGCGCGGCACTCCTGCAGCACCCAATGCGCCACGCCCTCCCCGGCCAGCGTGTCGGCCAGCTCAAGCAAGGCCTCCACGCCAAACAGCCCCGCGTGCCACGTTGTGCGGCATTCGCAGGCCACGCCGCTGGCCAGCAGGCGGCGCAAGGCATCGAACGTTCTGGCACCACTGCCAGGGGTGCGGGTGATGGCGTCGAAGGCACCGCTGGCGTTCAGGGGCCCCTTGATATCCAGCCCCACCCAGTCGAGCAGCGGCAGCACGGCGGCGAGGCGCTCGGGGTACATGCCGCCCGTGTGCAGCGCGGTTTGAAAGCCCATGGCCCGGACCTCGGCCAGCGCAGCGGGCAATGCGGCCTGCAGGGTCGGTTCGCCCCCCGAAAAGACGACCCCATCGAGCAAGCCCCGGCGGGTTTCGAGAAACGCCAGCACCTGCGGCCACGGCACGGCCGCGGGCACCGTGGCGTCGAGCAGTCCGGGGTTGTGGCAATAGCTGCAGCGCCAGGGGCAGCCCTGGCAATACACCACCGCTGCGAGCCGGCCGGGGAAGTCGATGGTGGTGAGCGGAGTGAGGCCGCCCACGCGCAAAGGCTGTGCCGCCGTTGCGTCTGCCCGCGTGGGCAGCCCGACAGGGATCGGCATGGGCGCGATGGTGCCGGGAGTGGCCTGGTCAGCGGCCACAGGCCGATTCAGCGAAAAACTGGCGCTCCTGGTGCTCGCCCTGTTTGCCCACGTTGAAGCTGGACACGGGGCGGTGGTAGCCCATGACGCGGGTCCAGACCTCGCAGGGCTGGCGCTCGGCGTCGGTGAGCTGGATGTCAGCGATGGCGGCGTGTTCGGTGGCAGAAAAGTGGCTCATGGGTATGTGCTCCTGGGGGTTGAAAAAGAGCGTGCCGCAGCGGGTGCTGCGCCGCCCTGGGGCAACAGGGCAAGGGAGGGACCTGGGTCTACCCCGCCCTGCTGATTCACGATCAAACAGGTAGCTTCTTGCGCTGGATGGAAGAGCGCGAGCGACCTATCTGACTCCAATATTGGCCAACAAACATGCGGCTCAAGCAGCCAGTGCCGCGCGCTTGGCTGCCAGCCGCTCTTCGTCGCACGTCGGGCAGAACGGGTGCTCGCCCGCCAGGTAACCGTGCGTGGGGCAGATCGAAAACGTGGGCGTGATGGTGATGTAGGGCAGGCGAAAGCGCGTGAGCGAGCGCTTGACCAGGTCGCGGCAGGCAGCGCCGCTCGACAAGCGCTCGCCCATGTACAGGTGCAGCACGGTGCCGCCGGTGTATTTGGACTGCAGCACTTCCTGGCGTGCCAGGGCCTCGAACGGGTCGTCCGTCCAGCCCACGGGCAACTGCGATGAGTTCGTGTAATAAGGCCGATCTTCGGTGCCGGCCTGCACGATGGCGGGCCAGCGTTTCTTGTCTTCCTTGGCGAAGCGGTAGGTGGTGCCTTCGGCCGGCGTGGCTTCCAGGTTGTAGAGGTGTCCGGTTTCTTCCTGGAAGGCGGTCATGCGCGCGCGCACATGGTCGAGCAGGCGCACCGCCAGCGCGTGGCCGCGCTCGCTGGTGATGTCGTGCGCGTCACCCGTGAAGTTGCGCACCATCTCGTTGATGCCGTTCACGCCCAGGGTGGAGAAGTGGTTGCGCAGCGTGCCCAGGTAGCGTTTGGTGTAGGGGAACAGGCCCTGGTCCATGAGGCGCTGGATGAGCTTGCGCTTGGTCTCCAGGCTTTGCTTGCCCAGGTCCAGAAGGCGGTCGAGCGCGGCGAACAATGCCGTCTCGTCGCCTGCGTGCAGGTAGCCGAGACGCGCGCAGTTGATGGTGACCACGCCCAGGCTGCCCGTCTGCTCGGCGCTGCCGAACAGGCCGTTGCCGCGCTTGAGCAATTCGCGCAGGTCGAGCTGCAGGCGGCAGCACATGGAGCGCACCATGTTCGGCTCCAGCTCGGAATTGATGAAGTTCTGGAAGTACGGCAGGCCGTACTTGGCCGTCATCTCGAACAGCAGCTGCGCGTTCTCGCTCTCCCACGGAAAGTCCTTGGTGATGTTGTACGTGGGGATGGGAAAGGTGAACACGCGGCCCTTGGCGTCGCCCGTGGTCATGACGTCGATGTAAGCGCGGTTGATGAGGTCCATCTCCGCCTGCAGCTCGCCATAGCTGAACGGCATCTCCTTGCCCGCAATCACCGGCACCTGCTCGCGCAGATCGTCGGGGCAGATCCAGTCGAAGGTGAGGTTGGTGAACGGCGTCTGCGTGCCCCAGCGCGAAGGCACGTTGAGGTTGTAGACCAGCTCCTGGATGCACTGGCGCACAGCAGCGTAGTCCATGGCATCGGCGCGCACATAGGGCGCCATGTAGGTATCGAAGGACGAGAACGCCTGCGCACCCGCCCATTCGTTCTGCAGCGTGCCCAGAAAGTTGACGATCTGCCCTACGGCGGACGACATGTGCCTGGGCGGCCCGGCTTCGACCTTGCCCGGCACGCCGTTGAGCCCTTCATGGAGCAGCGTGCGCAGCGACCAGCCCGCGCAGTAGCCGCTGAGCATGTCGAGGTCGTGGATGTGGAGATCGCCCTCACGATGCGCCGCGCCAATCTCGGGCGTGTAGACATGCGAGAGCCAGTAGTTGGCCGTGACCTTGCCCGCCACGTTGAGGATCAGGCCGCCGAGCGAATAGCCCTGGTTGGCGTTGGCGTTCACGCGCCAGTCGGCGCGGGTGAGGTATTCGTTGATGGAGCTTTCCACATCCACCAGCGTCTGCCTGTCAGCGCGCAAGGTGGCGTGCTGCTCGCGGTAGACGATGTAGGCGCGCGCCGTGGCCAAGTGGTTGGCGGCGATGAGGGTCTGCTCGGCCACGTCCTGGATCTGCTCCACCGTGGGCGCCTCGCCATGGAATCGGTGGATCAGCACCTTGGTGACCTGCGCGGTGAGCAGTGCAGCCTCTTCGGCGCCATATTCGCCCGCAGCCTGCCCGGCGCTGGCGAGTGCGGCACGGATGCGTTCCGCGTCAAAAGGAACGCGCTGCCCGCTGCGCAAAACGACTTCACGGGGCAAGGTGACAAGGGTGGAGGCCATGGGTTCTCACAATCCGTCAAGGGGGGTTAAAACACTACCTATGGTGTGTACGATACCCATCAAACACTACCTATAGTTTGATGAAGCACAAACAGTGGGGGTGGTCAGAACCATAAAAAAGCGCGTTCCACCGCCGCGGAACCGTCGCGTGCTGCGCCTGGAGCAAGACCGTCTGCAGCCCGTGGCCATGGCCGGTCGGCTGCGCGATGGAGTCGCGCGGGCGCTGGTACATACTGGCTCCTTGGCACGACCTCTGGATGCAACCACTGCCACTCAGCCCTGGCGTTGACCTACGACATGACCACCTCGCACCGCCCCGGCACCCCGGCCGCCATCACCGCTCCAACGGACCGGGGTCCACGACCAAGGCGCGGCAGAAACCACCTGCCAGCGCTGCGGCCAGGACTGTGCGCCGGCCTCGTGGCCCTGGTGCTCGCGGGCTGCGCCACACAGGGTTCAGACCGGACGGCCCGGCTGGCGCCCGACGACAGTGCCAGCGCCCGCTACGGCACCGACCTGGACGATTGCAGGCAGCACGCCGCCCAGGTGGGCGTAGTGGCCGAAACGCTGGACGGCCTGGTGCAGGGCGCGCTGGTGACGGCTGCGCTGGTGTGGGGCCTGGGCTACGGGCACGACACGGTGCGCGACTGGGCCGCCGTGGGCGGCGTGCTGGGCGCAACGCAGGGGCTGCAGGCGCTGGAGCGGCGCCAGCGCACCGAGGCCGCCTGCATGGCGGCCCGGGGGCACGGATCGATGGTGGCCGCACCCCGACCGGGGCCATGGCGCCCCGCGCCCACGCCCGCACAGGCACCGCCCCGCCGGGTCGGCACCGACGCCTTCAGCGCCGAGCGCCTGGCGCGCAGCCAATCGTGCAGTGAACAGCCGCTGGCCGCGCTGGCGGCCAAGGGCCCGGGGTTCGAGACCTACAGCGTGGCCTGCGCCAACGGCGATGCGCTGGCGATCCGCTGCGAGTTCGGCCATTGCAGGGTGTTGCGCTGAAGTGCGTGGTGTGCAACCCAAGAACCATCACCATATTCCGCACACGCCCCGCACGCCCCCGTGCACCTTGCCTGGCCATTTTTTTCCGGACATCATGGTGGCCGCCCGAAGGGAGACGAAAGAGGCCCACACATGACCGCCAGGAGCACGCACGAGGTTTTCAACCAGTTCGACGAACTGGCCGATTTCAACCTGCTCGGCACTGACGCGGCCCTGGGCGAAGCGCTGGAGCGTGCGGGCGCGCTCTGGGCGCGGCCGCAGCTGTTGGCCTACGGCCAGCAGCTGGGCGCGCAGGAAACCTGGCGCCTGGCCGAGGCGGCGAACCGCCACACACCCGCGCTGCACGGCTTTGACCCGCGCGGGCGGCGCATCGACAGCGTGGAGTTCCACCCGAGCTGGCACGCACTCATGGCCTTGTACCGCGGGCAAGGCCTGGTCGCCCTGCCGTTCCGCGACGCACAGCCCGGCCGCTGGGCCGCCTGGGCGGCGGGTTTTTATCTGCATGGCCAGGTGGAGCAGGGCACGCTGTGCCCGGCCACCATGACCACGGCGAGCATTCCGGTGCTGCAGAAAGAGCCTGCGCTGTGGGCGCAGCTGCAGGCCCCGCTGTTCAGCAACGACTACGACGCGCGCGATGTGCCGCTGGCGCAGAAACGCGCGATCTGGCTGGGCATGGGCATGACCGAAAAGCAGGGCGGCTCGGATGTGCGCGCCAACACCACGCTGGCCACGCCGTTGCGTTCGGGTACCGGCGCAGGCGGGCGCGGTGGCGAATACCTGCTGCGCGGCCACAAATGGTTTTTCTCGGCGCCCATGTGCGATGCGCACCTGGTGGTGGCACGCACGGCCGAGGGCGGCCATGCCTGCTTCTTCGTGCCGCGCTGGCGGCCTGACGGCAGCAAGAACGCGGTGATCGTGCAGCGCCTCAAGGACAAGGTTGGCAACCGCAGCAATGCAAGCAGCGAGGTCGAGTTCGAGGATGCCTGGGGCATCCTGATGGGCGAGGAAGGACGCGGCATCCCCACCATCATCGAGATGGCCACCACCACCCGGCTGAACTGCGTTCTGGGCAGCGCCGCCATCCTGCGCCAGGCCACCGTGCAGGCCCTGGCCTACGCCCGCCAGCGCCAGGCCTTTGGCAGGCGCCTGGCCGAGCAGCCACTGATGCGCGCTGTGCTGGCCGACCTGGCGCTGGAAAGCGAGGCCGCGCTGGTGCTGGCCATGCGGCTGGCCGAGGCCTTCGAGCGTGACGACAGCCCCGTGCAGCGCGCCTGGAAGCGCGTGATGACGCCCGCCGCCAAGTTCTGGGTCTGCAAGCGCGCGGTGGAGCTGACCGGCGAAGCCATGGAAGTGTTTGGCGGCAACGGCTATGTGGACAGCAGCGTGATGGCCCGCCTGTTCCGCGAGGCGCCGGTCAACTCCATCTGGGAGGGCTCGGGCAACGTGATGTGCCTGGATGTGCTGCGCGCCATCGGCCGCGCGCCCGAGGCCGCCATGGCCTTGCTGGCCGAACTGGCGGCAGCCGCTGCGGGCGAGCCGCTTTTGCAGGCCGAGCTGCAGGCGCTGCGCAGCCTGCTGGCCACGCCGCCCGAACAGCGCGAAGCCCTGGGCCGCGTGCTGGTGCAGCGCCTGGTGCTGGTGGCCCAGGCCTGCCTGCTGCGCCGCCATGCGCCGGCAGCGGTGGCCGATGGTTTCATGGCCACACGGCTGGGCAGCGCAGGCGCGGGCCGGGTGGTGGGGGCCATCGACACCCGGGCGGTGGACGTGGCCGCGGTACTGGCGCGCGCTTTTCCGGCCTGAGGCCCCATTCTCCGCAGGCGCTTGCAGCGACGCCAGCGCAAGTGCTCCGGGATGCGCGTGGGAACAATCGGCGGCAACCGTTTTATGCATCAGCGCTGGCAGCTATGGATGAAATTTCATCACTGCACCACATGGAGCGCTTTCCCGGCGCGTGCTGCTGCCCCCACAATGGCGGCCATGCTTTCCATTCAAGACATTCGCGATGCGGCCACCCGGCTGCAGGGCCAGGTGCTCGACACACCGTGCGTTGAATCGCGCACGCTGTCGGACATCGTCGGCGCCCAGGTTTTCCTGAAGTTCGAGAACCTGCAGTTCACCGCTTCCTTCAAGGAGCGCGGCGCCTGCAACAAGCTCACGCTGCTCACCCCGGCCGAGCGCGCGCGCGGCGTCGTGGCCATGAGCGCGGGCAACCATGCGCAGGGCGTGGCCTACCACGCGCAGCGCATGGGCTTGCGCGCCGTGATCGTCATGCCGCGCTTCACGCCCGGCGTGAAGGTGGAGCGCACGCGCGGCTTTGGCGCCGAGGTGGTGCTGCACGGCGACACGCTGGAAGAGGCGCGCGCCCATGCCTACCATCTTGCCGACACCGAGGGGCTGGTGTTCGTGCACCCCTACGATGACGAAGCCGTGGCCGCCGGCCAGGGCACGCTCGCGCTGGAAATGCTGCAGGCCGTGCCCGATCTCGACACCCTGGTCATTGCCGTGGGCGGCGGCGGGCTGATCGCCGGCGTGGCCACCGCCGCCAAGGCGCTGCGCCCGGACATCGAGATCATCGGCGTGCAGACCGCGCGCTTTCCGGCCATGGTCAATGCCATCAAGGGCACGCACCACCCGCAGGGCACCTCCACCATCGCCGAGGGCATTGCCGTGGGCACACCCGGCACCCTCACCCAGGAAGTCGTCAAGCGCCTGGTGGACGACCTGGTGCTGGTGGACGAGGGCGACATCGAGCAGGCCGTGCTGATGCTGCTGGAAATCGAGAAGACCCTGGTGGAAGGTGCGGGCGCAGCCGGCCTGGCCGCGCTGCTGCGCCACCCCGAGCGCTTTGCCGGCAAGAAGGTGGGGCTGGTGCTGTGCGGCGGCAACATCGACCCGCTGCTGCTGGCCGCCATCATCGAGCGTGGCATGGTGCGCTCTGGAAGGCTGGCGCGCATCAAGGTCAGTGCGCGCGACATTCCAGGCGTGCTGGCGCGCATCACCGCCACCGTGGCGGACGCAGGCGCCAACATCGAGGAGGTGCACCACCAGCGGGCCTTCACCATGCTGGCCGCGCAGAACGTGGAGATCGAGCTGGTGCTGCAGACCCGCGGCCAGCCCCATGTGGCCCAGGTGCTGGAGGCGTTGCGCGCGGCCGGCATGGAAGCCGCGCTGATGTGACGCGACGCCGTGGACACCGCGATCTTCGGCGCTGCAGCTAGAATCGCAGCAGTTCTACGCCCTTTGGAGTTCTTGCCATGTCTGACCACAACACCTCGCACGCCCCCGAAGCGCACTCGGCCGACGCCGTGGAAAATGTTGTCCCGCTGATTCCCGTGGTGTTGCCCGTGGTAGGCGCCATCATGATTTTTCTGCTGGCCTTCATTGCCGTGAACATGGCCTGAGGCACACGCCGCATCCGCCACGAACCCCGCAGCGCGGGGTTTTTTTACGCCCCCTTGCCGAAAGATGCCGCCCATGCGATCCGGACACGCCCTCGTACTTTTCTCTGGCGGACAGGACTCCACCACCTGCCTGGCCTGGGCGCTGGAGCATTTCGCCCATGTCGAAACCATCGGCTTCGACTACGGCCAGCGCCACCAGGTGGAACTGCAGGCGCGCCACGCGGTGCTGGCCGCCCTGCGCACAGGTTTTCCGCAGTGGCGCGAACGGCTGGGCGAAGACCACATGATCGATCTGTCCGTGCTGGGCCAGATCAGCGACACGGCACTGACGCGCGAGACGGAAATCGTGATGGATGCCGCTGGCCTGCCCAACACCTTCGTGCCGGGGCGCAACCTGCTGTTCTTCCAGCTCGCCGCCGCCGTGGGCTACCGGCGCGGACTGCACACGCTGGTGGGCGGCATGTGCGAGACCGATTTCTCGGGCTACCCGGATTGCCGCGACGACACCCTGAAGGCCCTGCAGGTGGCCGTGTCGCTGGGCATGGGACAGCGCTTCACCTTCGAGACGCCGCTGATGTGGCTGGACAAGGCCGACACCTGGCAACTGGCCCGCACCCTGGGCGGGCAGGCACTGGTGGACATCATTCTGGAGCAATCCCACACCTGCTACCACGGTGTGCGCGACACGCGCCACGCCTGGGGCTACGGCTGCGGCGCCTGCCCGGCCTGCGCCCTGCGCAAGGCCGGGTATGAGCGCTGGCAGGCCTCGCAGACGTGAACTCGCGGCCATCCGAGCCACATTCACGCATAACCTCATGCTTTTTTTGCATGATTTTGGCCCGTGGCTGACAGACAAATCGGCTGCAGATTCATAGAATCGTCATCCCAGCCGACCCGCGGATTCCGTGGCATAGCCTCCACCCCGTGGGGATTCACCATGCACCCGCCCGCCGACTGAGCACCTCAGCCGTTTTTTCAAAGGCAGCGCTCAGCATCCGCAACTGCGCCAGGCCTCGCCGCGATCCACCAGGTCCGCTTCCTTTGAAAAAACTGTTTTTCAACTTAGGAAGCTCCCCGATGAACGCACCCACGATGCAGGGCCTGAATCTCAACGCCCCCGCTTACGTCAAGAACGCCCGCCTGCTGGCCTGGGTGGCCGACATGGCCGTCCTGTGCAAGCCCGATTCCATCTACTGGTGCGACGGTTCCAAGGAAGAGTACGACCGCCTGTGCCAGCAGCTGGTCGATGCCGGCACCTTCAAGAAGCTCAACCCGGCCAAGCGCCCCGGCAGCTTCCTGGCCTGCTCCGACCCGTCGGACGTGGCCCGCGTGGAAGACCGCACCTACATCTGCTCCGAAAAGAAGGAAGACGCCGGCCCGACCAACAACTGGATGGCCCCGGTCGAAATGCGCGCCACGCTGCAGCCGCTGTTCGACGGCTGCATGAAGGGCCGCACCATGTACGTGGTGCCCTTCAGCATGGGCCCCCTGGGCAGCCACATCGCCCATATCGGCGTGGAGCTGACCGACAGCGCCTACGTGGCCGTGAACCAGCGCCTGATGACCCGCATGGGCAAGGCCGTGTACGACGTGCTGGGCGTGGACGGCGAGTATGTGCCCTGCATGCACACCGTGGGCGCACCACTGGCGGCTGGCGAGAAGGACACCACCTCCTGGCCCTGCAACCCCAAGGTCAAGTACATCGTCCACTACCCCGAAACGCGCGAGATCTGGTCTTACGGTTCGGGCTACGGCGGCAACGCGCTGCTGGGCAAGAAGTGCCTGGCACTGCGCATCGCCTCCACCATGGGCCGCGACCAGGGCTGGCTGGCCGAGCACATGCTGATCCTGGGCGTGACCAACCCCCAGGGCAAGAAGTACCACGTGGCCGCCGCCTTCCCCAGTGCCTGCGGCAAGACCAACTTCTCCATGCTGGTACCCCCAGAGGCCGGTTTTGCGGGCTGGAAGGTCACCACCATCGGTGACGACATCGCCTGGATCAAGCCCCATGCCGACGGCAAGATGTACGCCATCAACCCCGAAGCCGGTTACTTCGGCGTGGCCCCCGGCACCAACATGCACACCAACCCGAACTGCATGCGCTCGCTGGACAAGGACGTGATCTTCACCAACGTGGCCCTGACCGACGATGGCGACGTGTGGTGGGAAGGCATGGAAAAGGACGGTGGCGGCATCCCGGCCCACCTGATTGACTGGCAGGGCAAGGACTGGACGCCCGAAATCGGCAAGCAGACCGGCGCCAAGGCCGCCCACCCCAATTCGCGCTTCACCGTGGCCGCCACCAACAACCCGGCGCTCGACCCCCAATGGGACGACGCCAATGGCGTGGCCATCGATGCCTTCATCTTCGGTGGCCGCCGCTCGACCACCGTGCCGCTGGTGACCGAGGCCCGCACCTGGATGGAAGGCGTGTACATGGCCGCCACCATGGGCTCCGAGACCACCGCCGCCGCCTTCGGCGCACAGGGCGTGGTGCGGCGCGACCCGTTCGCCATGCTGCCGTTCTGCGGCTACAACATGAGCGACTACTTCCAGCACTGGCTGGACATGGAACACAAGCTCGAAGCCACGGGCCACACGCTGCCCAAGATCTTCTGCGTCAACTGGTTCCGCAAGGGCGAAGATGGCAAGTTCGTCTGGCCCGGCTACGGCGAGAACATGCGCGTGCTCAAGTGGATGATTGACCGCATCGAGGGCCAGGCCAAGGGCCAGGACACGATGTTCGGCATTGCGCCGCAGTACGCCGAGATCAACTGGACCGGCCTGGACTTCAGTGCCCAGCAGTTCCAGACCGTGACCCACATCGACAAGGCCGCCTGGGTGGACGAACTCCAGCTGCATGATGCGCATTTCGAGCAACTGGCCTATCACCTGCCCAAGGAACTGCTGGAAACGCGCGCCGCCATCGCAAAGCGCCTCGCGGAAGTCTGACGCGCGCGCCGCGCTGCGCAGGGAGCATCGCTCCCCCTGTGGCGCGAATGCCATGCGCTGAAGCCGCCCGTCCCTTACCAGGGCGCGGCGGCTTTTTCATTCGTGGGCTGCCGGACCGGCTGCAGGTGCCCAGCAAAAAAGCCGTGGGCTGTGCCACGGCTTGGATGTTGCGCCCACCGCCCATGCCGGGGGCGCAGGGAGTTCGAGCAGTGCTCAGCAGTGCTTGCGCAAGTGCTGCTGGCTGGTGGCGGCAGCGCTCATGGCACGGCTCAGGTCCGCCATCATGCGGGCATCCTGCAGGGCGGCACTCCAGGTACGCTGGTCTTCGGCAGACTGGCGACGGCTTTCCACCCAGGCCTTGTAGCCAGTGCGCAGCCCCACCGAAGCGCGGCGGGCCGGCGTGGCCAGCAGGGCGATGGCGGCAAATGCCACCACCCACAACACGATCCAGGCGGCCAGCAGATGGCCGTCGCCCCAGGTGTCGATCACCTGATTGGCCACCACGAGCAGCGCTGCAACCACCGCAGCCAGCAGCATGGAGGCGGCGCCCCGTGCGCCGTCAAAACCTGCAGCCACATTTTTCAACGCCACGATGGCATTCTCTGCCCGGGCCACACCGAGGTGCTGTGTGGAGTAATCCACGTGTGCAAAACTGGTCATTTCAAGATCCCTTTCAAACGCTTTTGGCGAGATTGCCGGGCGATGGAAGAATATTAGGGTTTACCCTTTGTTTATTCAACTTTATATTATGAATTCAATTCATTCATATGATTGATATATGGACCGTCTCCCGCCCGTCAACTTTCGCTCCCTCGATCTGAACCTGCTGCGCGTTTTCGACGAGGTGATGGCCGAGCGCAGCCTGACCCGGGCCGCGCACAAGCTGTCGCTCACGCAACCGGCCGTCAGCAATGCCATGCGCCGCCTGCGCGATGTGCTTGGCGACGATCTCGTGGTGCGCAGCGGCCACGGGGTGGAGCCCACACCCCGCGCGCTGGCGCTGTGGCCCACGGTGCGCGAGGCCCTTGCGCAGTTGCAGGAATCCCTGGCGCCCGGCCTGTTCGAGCCCGCCACGGCCACCTCCACCTTTGTGCTGGCCCTGTCCGACGCCACAGCCGCCACGCTGGTGCCAGGCCTGGTGGAGATCATGGAGCGCGAGGCCCCCGGCATTTCGGTGCGGGTGGTGCCGCTCACCACGCGCGACCCCCGCCGCCTCCTCGAAGAAGAATCCGCCGACATGGCCGTGGGCTACTTTCCAGCCGTGCTGGCCGACCTGACGGCGCGGGCACAGTCGGGGGGCGTGGTGGCCTTTGACAGCCGCCGCATCTACGACGGCGAATATGTGTGCGTGATGCGCCAGGGCCATCCGCTGGCCGTTGCACCGCTGACGCTGGACCAGTTTTGCGCCGCGCGCCACATGCTGGTGAGCTTTTCCGGGCGCCCGTTTGGTTTCATCGATGAAGCCCTGGCGTCGCTGGGTCGCGAGCGGCGCGTGGTGCTCACCGTCAACCAGTTCTTCACTGCGGGGCGGGTGGTGGCCAGTTCCGACCTGCTCACCGTGCTGCCACGCCACTTTGTGCCGGTGACCGGCATCGCCGAGGCGCTGGTGCTGCGCCCCCTGCCGCTGGAATTGCCGGCGGTGCATGTGGATGCGCTGTGGCGCCGGCGCGGTCCGCAACAGACGGCCATCAACTGGTTGCTGCAGGCACTGGCACGCGCCGCCCGGCGCACCTTTCCCCAACCGGCGGGCAGCCCCGCCATCAACTGACGCTCCATGAAGATACAGCTGTTGTCCGACCTGCACCTGGAGGCGCATCCCCATTTCGCACCCGAGCCCGCCGCGGCAGCGGATGTGCTGGTGTTGGCCGGCGACATCGGCTCGTACCAGCAGGGCGGACAGCTCACCGACCAGGCCTTCGGTCTGGAGCGTTTTTCTCCGTTGCCGCAGTTTGCCGGCTGGCCCACTCCCGTGCTGTTTGTGCCCGGAAACCATGAGTACGACGCGCAGGACTTCGACGCGGCCCATGCCCGGCTGCGCGCGGTCTGCGACCGGCTGGGCATCGCCTGGCTGGAACGCGAGACCCTGGTGCTGGACGGTGTGCGCTTTGTCGGCACCACGCTCTGGAGCGACTTCGATGCCCTGGCCGACCACGAAGGCAGCACCGACCTCGCGCGGCGCCTGAAGCAGCGCGACAAGGCCTTTCGCGCCGCCAACTTTTATCTGCGCAAGACCGACGGGACACGCCACGGCGAGCCCTTTCTGGCAGAGCCGGTGCGCGCCCAGGCGCTGCACTGCCAGCAGTGGTTGCGCGCCGCACTGGCCCAGCCGCACGCCGGACCCACGGTAGCAGTCACCCATTTCGCACCCAGCCTGCGCAGCGCTGACCCACGCTATGGGCTGGTGCCCGGCACCGCCGGTTTCTGCAATGCCCTGGACGATCTGCTGCCCCTGGCCCGGCTGTGGCTGCATGGGCATCTGCATGCCCCCAGCGACTACACGGTGACGGGCACCGACGCACAGGGAGCGGCCTGGCAATGCCGCGTGGTGGCCAACCCGCTGGGTTATGCACGCAAGGGGGAACAGGCCATGTTCCAGGCGCAGTGCTGTATTTCCGTATGATGGGCACAGGCTGACAAACTTTCCGTGCGCACGAGAAAACCTGACACAGCTCAAGACAACAACAACGCGCGCCGATTAGCCTGAACCACCCATTCCGGAGAACACACCATGAACATCCTGCTTGCTGTCGACGGCAGCGCCTACACCAAGAAAATGCTCGCCTACCTGGCCACCCATGAAGAGTTGCTGGGCGGTACCCACCAGTACACCGTGCTGACCGTGCAGGCCCCCCTGCCCGCACGCGCACGCGCTGCTCTGGGCAAGGAAGTCGTTGACACGTACCACGCCGAAGAGGCCGAAAAGATCCTCGCTCCCGTGTGCAAGTTTCTGGGCCGCCATGGCGTGGATGCCAAGCGCAGCTTCAAGGTGGGCTCCGTGGGCGAGACCATCGCCAAAGTGGCTGACACCGGCAAGTTCGATCTGCTGGTCATGGGCTCGCATGGCCACGGCGCCATCGCCACGCTGGTGATGGGCTCGGTCACCACCCAGGTGCTGGCCCACAGCAAGGTGCCCTTGCTGATCGTGCGCTGAAGCCGCGTTGCCGCCATCCCAGCCCTGCCCCGGCAGGGCTTTTTTTCGCCCCATAGACCACCAGGTTCCAAAAGGCCCGGCCGGCTCACGTGGGCGCGCATGGGCGACATATCGGCCTTGCGCCTGGATGCTCCGCTCTCGGCGATCCATCCCACCGCATGACATGGCACGCTCGTGGAGCCGCCACTTCCGGTGTGGCGGGGTTCGGGTAGCGGTCGAAGAAGCCACGAAGGTGGCACATCACGGGACGATATTCCCCGTGAAGCGAGTGCCACTGCTCAGAAACCAGGCCGAACGGCCCACGAGGGGCCGTTCGGCAGGGGTGGGTCGACATCCGTCGAACACCCAGGGGTTATATGGCCCCCTGACGCGCCGCCAGTCCATCAAAACAGGTGCGTACCACCAGGTCGACGATTTCCGCGTCCGAATACTGGCCGCCTTCCTTGAGAAACCCCACCACGGGGTCGCATGCGCGGGCAAACAGGGTGTACAGCACCACCAGCGGCGGCAACGCAGGGTTGATGAGGCCTTGCGCCTGCGCCTCGGTGATCCATTGGCCAATCTGGTCGCTCACCGCCACCAGCCCGTCCAGATACTGCTTGCTGGCCATGAGCACCGCCCGCAGGCTGGAATTGCGGCTGGGTAGCAGCGGCATTTCGTTGGTGATCAGCCGCTCCAGCGACCAGCGCACCAGATCCTGCAGCTTGTCCTGCGGCGGCATCTCCGCGGGCAGGGTGTCCAGGTAGGCACGCACACGCCCCAGTATCTGGACCATGGCGGCGCAGCACAGGTCTTCCTTGCTGGCGAAGTGTTTGTAAAGGCTGGCCTTGGCGATGCCCACGGCATTGGCGACATCGTCCATCGTCATCGCGTCGAAAGACTTTTCACCCAGCAGGCGGCAGGTGGCCTCCAAGATGGCGTCTTCGCGCGCCTGGTGCATCTGTTCCTTGAAGGAAACCTTGGTTTTCGGCGTTTGCATGCCGCCATCTTATACGCACCGGTCCAAAAAAAGACTTTGGCAGTTGCATTGCAACCACATCGTTTATTTTTGCAATAAAACCAGACGCGCGCACCGCATGCCGCGCTTCGCTGGAGAAAACCCGTGCGGTCTCAGAGCCTGTTTACGATCTCCCAGGGGTCGCGCAGTGGCCTTTGCGGGAGGGGATGCAAGGCGCGGTGCGCAGCCAATAGCTTGGCTATTGGCAAGCGCCGCAACGCCGCAGACCGCCCGCAAAGACCACTGCCCCAAGGGTTGGAGCGAAATCGGGCGATTGCACGCCCCGGCTGCTGGCATGGGCACCAGCCCATGCGGCGCATCCGAAGCATCCACTCCTCCCGATTGCGCTCCAACGCGATCCCCTGCGAGATCGTAAACAGGCTCTCAGGGCACCAGTGCCTCGGCCGCAGCGTGGGTCAGGGCTGCCGTCAGGGCGTCAAGCAATTCCGACTCCAGGTTCCAGCAATGCCAGTACAGCTGGATGGGCAAGGCGCACCCCGGAGCCAGCTCCACCATCGAGCCGTCTGCCAAGGCATCCCGTGCCAGCAACTCTGGCACCACGCCCACCGCCCAGCCTGCGGCCACCGCCCGCATCTGGCCCTCCGCGCTGGGCACGAAAAGGTGGTTGAGCGCCACCCGCTTGAGCCCGAATGCGCGCGCCACGAACTCCGAGGCCATGTCGTCCTTGCGGTTGAACGACAGAAACGACACCTCACGAAAATTGTGCGGTGTCAGCCCTTGCGGCAAGTACTTCCGGGCAAACGCCGCCGAAGCCACCGCCACATAGGGCATGGCCCCGAGCGGCACCATCTTGCAGCCGCGCAGCGCCTGCTTGAGCGTGGTGACACAGCCCAGCACCTGGCCGGAGCGCAACCATTCCTGGGTGAAATCCTGGTCGTCCACGATGATTTCCAGCGGCAGGCGCTGGCGCACCAGATCATGCAGCGCGCCCATCGCCCAGGTGGCAATGCTGTCGGCGTTGATAGCAATCGAAATGCGCTCATCCTCGCGCGTGCCACCGGGCGCACTGGGGGCGAGCTCCTGCAGATCGCGCTCCAGATCGGCCCGCAGCAGGCGCATCTGCTTGGTGTGCTTGAGCAGCAGCTGCCCCGCCGAGGTCGGCCGCAGCGGCCGGCTGCGCACGATGAGCACTGAGCCCACCTGCGCCTCCAGCGCGCGCAGGCGCTGCGAAACCGCCGACTGTGTCACGTTCAGCCGCTGGGCGGCACGCTCGAAACCGCCCTCTTCCACGATGGCGGCAAGGCATTCCAGGGCGGCGGGATCGTAGGTACTCATGGTCTTCAACTCGCGCAAAAATGGGCCACTCCGCAGCGCACTTTATTAGATGCGCTGATGTTTTTGGAGTAAGTTTAATTTTGCTTTTAGAGCAACGCAATGTCGCGCACACTGCGCCCCATGAAAACCATCGTTCTTGGCGCCGGCATCATCGGCATCAGCACCGCCTGGCATCTGCTGGAGCGCGGACATGAAGTGACCGTGGTCGATCGCCAGCCCGACGCCGCGCTGGAAACCAGCTTCGCCAATGCGGCGCAGATCTCGGTGAGCTACTGCGAGCCCTGGGCCAACCGTGCAGCACCATGGAAGGCGCTCAAGTGGATGTTCGACAAGGAGGCACCCCTGCTGTTTCGGCCCCAGCTCGACTGGGAACAGTGGCGCTGGTGCCTGAAGTTTCTCGCCCAGTGCAACGACCGCGCTTTTGAACGCAATGTGCAGCAGATCGTGGCCCTGGGCGCCTACAGCCATGCGGCGCTGAAGGACGTGGTGCGCGGCACCGGCATCGAGTACCACCGGCTCGAACGCGGCATTGCGCATTTCTATTCCGACCAGAAATCCTTGGACGAAGCAGGCCACGCCGTCGAGGTGATGCGCCAGTTCGGTGTGCAGCGCCGCCTGGTCAGCCGCAACGAGCTGCTGCAGATCGAGCCGGCCTTCCAGGCCTACGGCGACCGCATCACCGGTGGCACCTACACCAGCACCGACGAAAGCGGCGACGCGCGCATGTTCACGCAGCAACTGGCCCGCCGCTGCGCCGAGCGCGGCGCCAAGTTCTTGTATGGCCACGATGTGCTGCGACTGAACAAGATTGGCAATGCCATTGATTCAGTAGCTGTCATCGATCGCCAATCGGGCATTGGCGGCAAGAAAGATTATCTGTTGAAGGGCGACGCCATCGTGGTGGCCTGCGGCTCCTACAGTGCGCCGCTGCTGCGCACCGTGGGTGTGGATCTGCCGATCTACCCCGGCAAGGGCTACAGCGCCACCTTCCCGCTGCTGCGGCCCGAGGGCGCGCCCATGGTCTCGACCATCGACGACGGCAAGAAGCTCGCCATGAGCCGCCTGGGCGATGTGCTGCGCGTGGCCGGCACCATTGAGCTGGGCGGGTTCGACCTGTCGCTCGACAGCCCCGTGGCCCGGGCGCGCTGCCACATGCTGTCGCGCCGCATCGAGGAGATCCTGCCCGGCGTGTGCGACACCCGCACACCCGAGCAGGGCGGGAACCCGCAGTACTGGACCGGCCTGCGCCCGGCCACCCCCACCAACATCCCGTTCATCGGCCGCACGCGCCTGGGCAAGCTGTGGGTGAATGCCGGCCATGGCACCCTGGGCTGGACGCATGGCGCGGGCTCGGGCAAGGCCCTGGCAGAACTGATCAGCGGCGCACAGCCCGCCATGGACTTCGGCTTTCTGGGCACCGAAGCCGCGGCGCCCCGGCGCGCCGCCGTCGCTGCCTGAAAGCCCTCAGTTCAGTGCAGCCGGCGCTGCTCGGCCAGAAAGTCGAGCAGCGCAGCATCGAATCCGTCGGGGTCTTCGAGCTGCGGCCAGTGGCCGACATGCGCCAGGCTCTGGTGGCGCGCATCGGGCAGCACATGGGCCAGGGCCTGCAGCGCGGCGGGCGGCGTGCAGGGGTCCATGGCGCCACCCAGCAGCAAGGTGGGCATGCCCAGGCGCATGAAGGCCGTGGCATCGCGTTCAAATACGGCCAGCAGCTGCAGCGCCCGCCGGTAGGTCGCCGGGTACACCTGCGACAGCGCATGGCCCGCCAGCCGCACGCCCTCGGGCAAGGCCCCGCTGCCGATGAACCGGGGCACGAGGGCCTGGGCCAGCCGCTCCATCGACTGGCCGCCGTCCACCGCCTCCAGGGCCTGCAGGCGGGGGCTCACCCAACGGCGCACGGCCTCGGCATCCAGGCCGGGGCCACCCGCACACAGCACCAGCCGCCGCACCAGCGCGGGCTGGCGCAAGGCCACCTCGGCCGCCACCATGGCACCCAGCCCATGGCCCACCAGCGTGACCGGCCCGCACTGCAGCGCCGCCACCAGCGCCAGGCAACCTTGCGCCAGGCCCTTGAAGGTGTACGGCTCAATGGGTGCGCTGTGGCCATAACCCGGCATGTCCCACGCCACGGCCCGGTAGCCGGCGGTGACCAGCCGCTCCACCTGGGGCGCAAACGTGAGGTAGCCGCCATCGGCATCGTGCAGCATGAGCACGGTGGGGCCTGCGCCCAGGGTGATGTAAGTGGGTAAGCGTGCCATGCGGTGTTCCGAAAAAGAGCCCCACGCCTGCGCGGCCGGGGGCGCCACACCATAATAGTCCTCCCCATCCCCACGGCCCCGCGCCCCCGTTTTTGTGAACAGTTCCCCGCAACCACCCGCCCTGGCCCGCCCGCCGAGTTTTTCTGCGCGCGAGTTTCGCGATGCGCTGGGCATGTTCGCGACCGGGGTGACCATCGTGACGGCCCGCAATGCAGCGGGCGAGTTCATCGGCCTGACCGCCAATTCGTTCAATTCGGTGTCGCTGGAGCCGCCCCTGGTGCTGTGGAGCCTGTCACGCGCCGCCGCCTCGATGCCGGCCTTTGCCCACGGCTCCCACTACGCCGTCAATGTGCTGGCAGCCGGCCAGAGAGCCCTGGCCGAGCGCTTTGCCGCCCGCGGGATCGACCGTTTTGCCGGTGTGGAGCACCACCCGGGCATCAGCGGCGCGCCTTTGCTGGCGGGCGTCGTGGCCACGTTCGAGTGCTTCAACCGCAGCCGCTACGACGAAGGCGACCATGTGATTTTTGTCGGCGAGGTCGAGCGCTGCCAGCACCAGGAAGGCCTGTCGCCCCTGCTCTACCACGGTGGACGCTTCTACACCGAGCATCCCCTCTAGCGGCGCAGCCCATGGACCGGACACTGCAACTGCACAGCGTGAATGTGGGCACGGCCCAGCCCGTGCGCATCGGCGAGCGCCGCATTCTCACCGCCATCGGAAAATCCGCCACACCCGGCCCTGTCGCCGTGGGCCCGCTGGGCCTGGCCGGTGACGAGCAGGCCGACCTGAGCGTGCACGGTGGCCTCGACAAGGCCGTGTATGCCTACCCGGCGTTGCACTACGCCTTCTGGCAGACCCAGCGGCGCGAGCGGGGCATCAGCCCGCTGGACGGAACATTGCCGCCGGGCTTTCTGGGCGAGAACCTCACGGTGGACGGCCTGCTGGAGCACGAGGTGTTCGTGGGCGACCGCCTGCACTTTCCCGATTGCGTGCTGCGCGTGACGGCGCCGCGCGAGCCCTGCTACAAGTTCGACGCGGTGATGGGGTTCGCCCAGGCGGGCCGGGCCATGGCGTTGGCGGGCTGCTGCGGCTACTACCTGGCGGTGGAGCAGGCGGGCACGCTGGCGGCAGGCCAGCAAGCCGTTCTGGAGCCGGGCCAACGCGGCCTGAGCATCACGCAGGCGTTCGCCGGAAAGTTCGCGAAGCATTTGCGCTGAGGCGCGCAGCGCCTCCTGGTGCCAGATGCTGCTGCGCCGATTGGCGCATGTCTTGGTTGACAAAGTCCACCATCGTCGTCAGGTGTACCTACAGGGGATGGCCTTTGGGGTGGCCGCCCGTTTCATCCGGCAGGTCACGGTTTTCTGGGTTTTGCGGGCTGGTTTTCACCCTGCGCCGGTGGGAGTTCAGTCGTTCGTCTGGCAGAACTTTCCTTGGATCTTGCCGCGCCGATCTGGGCAGCTTTCACTGGAAAAAGTATCGGCTCTATTTGCTTGAGCAACCTGTCCACAAAATCAGCATCTAGGGGTGCGTGCGCAAAAAGCACACGGTACCAAAGGGGCCCAAACAACAGATCCAGGACCAGATCATGGTCCAGATTGTTCGGGATCTGCTTGGTCTCGACCGCTCGTTGGAGCAGGGCGAGACCCGCTTGGCGTCTCGGCCCAACGACTCTTTCTCGCAACAGTTCCGCGGTGACCGTGTCGTACTGGCCCTCCGCCATCAGCGAGCACAAGATTCGCCGCCAGAGTGGGTCCTTCAATCGTTCAACGGTGGCCAACAGGTAGCGCTTGAACTCCGCTCGAAGCGAACGGGCGTCCTGCCTGACCCCTTCGGAGAAGCCCTCCATATAGAGATCGACCAGCAAGGCGCCCTTGGTGGGCCAGCGCCGGTAGATCGACGCCTTGGACACGCCAGCCGCACCTGCCACCTGCTCTATGGAAAAGCGGGTTTCCCCCTCTCTCCTCAAGAGCGCTCGTGCGGCCTCCAGGATCGCCCCGTGGGTCTGTTGGTTACGCGGGCGACCGCGGGTGGCTTCCGATGCCTGCGGGGCGGTGTTGGCAGATGTAGTCATGGATCATGATTCTCACAGATTTGACATACGATACGAACCGTTTTATATTTATAAAAAAGAAACGGTCCGTTCCGTATATAGGAGACAACAGTGAAGATTCACATCTGGCGCCCTACAGCGCGCGCGCGTATCAGCACCGACCCGGGCCAGCTCCGCGTCGGCCGACCACGATGTCCGGCATCGCCTTCTGGCCTCGTCTTGGTTTCCCTCTTTGCTGCCACAGGGTCACCGCCGCAAACAACGGCAACCCATGGCAATACGTGCAAGACCTTTCAATCTCACTGACGCACAGGAGTTCTTATGAAAACAGAAGACAGCAGCAACCGGCGCAGCGCGCTCAAAAGCATCGGAGCGCTTGGTGCTTCCGCTGCGCTGATGACGCTGAGCGTCAAGGATGTATTGGGACAGACAACGATCCCCATTGCTTTGACAACCGGCCTGAAACTGGCGAACTACGGTCCGATCTACGTTGCTGCGCGCAATGGGCTGTTTGCAAAGCAAGGACTTGCGGTCACGGTCAATGTTGGCGGCACGGTCGTTGAACCCGTATCGATCGCACTGTCTGGTCGTGCTCCGTTGGCCGTGACTGGCACCGGGATGGCTGTGAATTCCACCCTGGAGGGTGGCCAGATGAAAGTGGTCGCCAAGATGTGTGGTGCATTGGGTATGTGGGTGATCACTCGACCGGGCACTACGTTCACATCCCTCGCCGACTTCAAAGGCAAAAAAGTGGCCAGCCTGCGGTACCCCTCCAACACGGTCACTTCGCCCACGTTTGCGATGAAGAAATTCGCAGGAATAGACCCCAAGTCCTCAGGCGTCGAGTTCGTTGAGGGACCCCCAGGATCGATCGTCGGCGCGGTCCGCGACAAGCGCGCAGATGTAGGTGTGGTTTTCGAATGGGACGCAAGTATCGCTGCGCAGCAAGGCTTGGAGGTCGCCTATGGCTTCGCGGACCAGATGGGGCCAATCCTGTTGACCTCCGTGATGGTGAAAAACGACTACTTGGTCTCGAATCCAGACCTGATCCAGCGATTTTGCAACGCCATTGCAGCGTCCATGAAACTCATTCGCGAAAACAACCCGGTTTACGTCAGCGCCATGGGCGCTGAATTCAGCAACCTTGATCGATCGGTTGTTGCAGCAGGGTGTGCCCGCCTTCTGGCCACGAAGGGTTTTGTGCCAACCAATCCCATTATTTCGAAGGCCGAATGGGATGCCAGCGTCGAGCACGACTCCTTGGCCGGAACCATCCGCAAGGCACTGACTTTTGAGGAGATGGTTGACAACCGATTTGCGCAAAAGGCCACGGAGGCCTTTGGTGCCGGAGCTTGACCATGGCCACTACCTCCATCGCAGCAAGCCAATCCGATCGCTCCAGCAGCGCTACCGCCATGAGCTCAACACTTCGAATTACTTTCTATCAAGCCACACTGGTGCTGGGCATGCTTTTGGCATGGGAGTTGCTGGTGCGATCCGGCGTTGCGCCTGTGTACCTGTATGGGCAACCCTCGGGCATCCTGGAGAAAGGCCTGGTCCTGATCCGAGAAGGCGACCTCTTTGTCCATATGGGTGCAACCGCATTCGAGGCAATCATAGGGTTTGCGATCGGTACCACACTGGGCAGCGCCGCGGGTCTCATGCTGTGGCTGTCTGACACGGTTGCACGCGTCTTGCGCCCCATCATCGTCGCCATCAATGGTGTGCCCAAAATCGCACTGGCGCCACTGGTGATTGTTTGGTTTGGCGTGGATATGGGAGCCAAGGTCGCAATCGCCGCCAGCTTGACCTTCATCGTTGCACTGATATCGGTCTATCAAGGCACGCAAGAGGTGGATCAGGATCTCGTCAAGCTGATGCGTTCGCTTGGCGCTCGCCGGTTGACCATCTGGCGCAAGGTCATCGTTCCAGGTTCAACTCCATGGATTTTGGCCACGATGCGATTGAACATTGGCTTTGCCATGATTGGCGCGGTCGTGGGGGAATACATCTCCGCCAAAAAGGGCTTGGGCTACTTCATCTACAACGCGGGCGCACTGTACGACCTCAACGCGGTATTCGTCGGGATTTTCTGTCTCATGGTCCTGGCACTGGTGCTGGACATTGTTCTGCTCAAAGTCGAAGCGAGGTTCAAATGGTGAAAAAAAATAGCGATGCCGTGCTGGAAGCTCGCAATGTATCGATGACGTTCAACGCGGGTTCAGAGCGCGAAGTGGTGGTGTTCCGAGGCGTGAACTTCGCGCTTCACGAAGGCGAAATTCTTGCGATCGTTGGCCCCTCTGGCTGTGGAAAATCCACACTGTTCAACATCATCGCGGGTCTGCTGGAGCCAACCTCGGGGGCCGTCTACGTTGATGGGGAGCGCATCGACGGTGCACGTGGGCACGTGGGCTACATGCTGCAAAAGGACTTGCTGCTGCCTTGGCGAAGTGTTCTGGACAACGTCACACTCGGACTGGAAGTCCAGGGGGTCGAAACTGGCATGGCGAGAGAACGCGCAGCAGGTCTCATCAAGAGCTATGGCCTGGCAGGCTTTGAGGCGGCTCGACCCAGCTCCTTGTCCGGGGGCATGCGTCAGCGCGTCGCTTTCATGAGAACGCTCGCGCTGGACCCCAAGGCAATCTTGCTGGACGAACCATTTTCTGCTCTGGATTTCCAGACCCGGCTGGTGCTGCAAGGCGATGTCAGACGCATCATTCGTGACAGAAACAAGGCAGCCATTCTCGTGACACACGACATTGGCGAGGCAGTTGCCATGGCCGATCGTGTTCTGGTGCTATCTCACCGACCCAGCACCGTCAAGGCCATCTACGACATCGATCTCGGAGTATCCGAGGACGATCCAATTGCATTGCGGCGTTCTACCCGCTTCAACGACCACTTTGATGCAATCTGGAACGACCTCGACATACAAGTTTCATCAACCGCCTGATGCTGGCACGGCCCGCCATGCTTCGCTGTGAAGCAGGTGGGCCAGTCAAATAAAAGTGAGTTCGCAGATGCATACGATTGCTGAGAAGCCCAGCCGGGCTGCAATGTTGAATGACCGCGCGAGGATCAGTCCCGCTCCCCGCAACTCCTACGAAGCGCTTGTGCAGTGCGCTCATAGGTGGCCTGATCAAGATGGTGTCGTTTTCCCCCTCGCCAACAAGCGATTGAGCTTCAGCCAGTGGCTGGATCAAGCGGAGCGGCTGGCACAGGCGCTGCGCCGCATGGGAATTGGTGAAGGTGATACCGTCGCGCTGTGGGCAGAGAACCGGGTCGAATGGGCGGTGACTCAGGCAGCACTTGCGGGAATCGGTGCTGTCCTCGTGCCGATCAACACGCATTTTCGAGAAAAAGACCTGTGTTTTGTGTTGAACCACAGCCAAGCCAAGGCAATCCTGTTCTCACAGCGCTTTCGATCCAGCAACTACCTGAACATGATTGTCAGCCAGCGACCGGAAGCGCCGGCACTGAAACACGTTATCTGTTTTGATCCGGTAGAGTGCCCGGACGTCTTGGCCTATGACCAACTGATCGAAGACTGCGGTGATGCTTTTGTTCCAACCCAGGCATCGGCGGCCGCCATGGGCAGTGTGCAGTACACCTCCGGGACAACGGGGCAGCCCAAAGGGGCTGCGTTGTCTTTTGGTGGAATGATGCTCAACGCTGCCGCAAGCGCTCGTCGGCTGAAGCTCACCCACGAGGACCGTTGGACATCGATCATTCCGCTGTTTCACTGCGCGGGATGCATCATGAACCTGATGGGCTGCCTGACCCAAGGCGCAACTTATGTGGGTGTGCCTGCGTTCGACGCACAGGATATGTTCCGCATTATTGAAAGCGAGCGCTGCACTCTGCTCACCGGCGTACCCACCTCGTATCTGAGCATGCTGCAGCACCCAGAACGGCCAAGTTACAACCTCAGTTCGCTGCGTGCAGGTACCTGTGGGGGCTCTGATTGCGACCCGGGCGTGCTCGCACGATGCGCGGCCGATTTCCCGATACCCGGTTTGGTGCAGGTCTATGGTCAGACAGAGGCCAGTACCCTGATTGCCCTTGACGAGCCGGACAGTCCTTTTCGATGGGAAACCAGTGGCTTGCCATTGGAGGGCATGGAACTGCGGATTGCGCACCCCGAAACACGTGCCTGCGTGGCTCCGATGGAGTTGGGACAAATCGAAGTGAGGGGACCGATGGTGATGATGGAATACCTTCACCAGCCGGAGGCCACCAGCAAAACCATTGACGATCAAGGATGGATGCAAACAGGCGATCTGGGCTACCTGCGCACGGACGGACGTGTCGTGGTGGCTGGAGGCCGGTTGCGAGACATGATCATCCGTGGAGGCGAGAATATTTACCCAGTGGAGGTCGAGAACCTGTTGCGAGAACATCCGGCCGTGGCAGAGGTTGCCGTCTTTGGTTTGCCCGATACGTACTATGGCGAGACGGTAGCGGCAGCCATCAGTTTGCGCGCGCCCGCAATGACCGCCGATCTGAAGGCATTCTTGGCCGGAAAAGTAGCCGCATTCAAGCACCCGATCCGATACTTTCAGGTCACCGAATGGCCCATGACCTCCAGCGGGAAGATCAAGAAGCGCGATCTGCAGGCTGCTGCTCTGGCCAGCCAACTGGACGCACTCGCATGAGGTCGCCGGCATCCGGATGCAGTGCCATACACTGCGCCGTTCCGGGACCAGACTCGACCGCTGCGGCTATCGGCAATACCGACGTGATGGTCGTTTCGTCACCCTATCTCATTGGATTGCTGGAGGAGGTCAGCCACCGCGCAATCAGAGATTTTTACGAACCTGGTGAAGCCTCGGTCGGTACCCGCATCGATGTGTCCCATGTGGCACCCGCCTTTCCGGGGCGGGAAGTAGTCGCACATGCCAAACTGGAAACCGTGGAGGGAAGGCGGCTCCGGTTTTCAGTGTCTGCCCATCAGGATGGACGATCCATCATGCACGGCGTTCATGAACGGGCCGTTGTTCGGTTGGAGAATTTTCTTGCCACCGATCCGGGCGCTCCCCCCAAACATGCGAGCCCAGGGTCCATCGAATTCTTTTTCGACTACCACAGCCCGTGGTGCTATTTCGCAGCCTTGCGCCTGGGAGCCGTTGCAGCCCGTTTGGGGCGGGAAATAGTTTGGAAACCCATGCATCTGGCACGCTTGATCGAGCGGATTGACGGACGCCGCCCCCTGGAAGCCAACGCAGCTTTTGTTCACTGGTTCAAATCCGATATGCAAGACTGGGCGGAGGCGTTGGGTATCGAACTTCGCTACCATCCCGATTTTCCGCTGCGTCCCGCACGAGCATTGCGTGCCACGGTCTATGCCGCACAGCAGGGACAGGCTGAAGGCTTCGTACTCGGCGTCATGCGTGCCTACTGGAGCGAATCCAAAGACATCAGCGATGCACACCAACTCGCTGATATTGGCGCTGCCGTTGGGCTCGACGGAAGCGCGGTGCTTGCGTCAATTGACGATCCGACTTGCAAAAGCGCGATCGAGGCAAATACACAGGAGGCACAAGACAGGGGCGTCTTCGGTGCGCCCAGTTTTTTCTGTGAGGGCAAGCTGTTCTGGGGCAACGATCGCTTGGGTCAGTTGGAGGAATATGCACAGCGGTCTCGGCATGACCATCCTCCAGGCGGTTGACGGTCTGGCTGGACAAGCCCAGGTGATCGGCCAGCATTTGCCCGGTCCATCGGCAGACTGCTGAAATACTCCCGGATGGCCCTCCCTTTCAAGGTCTTGCTCGGCGCACCGTGAGCACGCGTGCGGTCGAGACATGAGAACGTGCGATGCTGCCGTCGATGTAACCCTTTGGCTTGATCAGCGTAGGCGCAGTAGATGACGGGCCAACGCGACCTGAGCGATCACGCAGGTGATCGCCGAAAAGTTCGCGAAGCATTCGCGGTGAAGCGCGTAGCGCTCCTCTGTCGATGGCTTCCGGCGCACGCTCCATGCACCTTGGAAGCCGGTTTGATCAAAATTCAGCGCCCAAACTCGGGCAGCTCGATCTTCACTTCGAGAACTTCCAGGTTGTCCTGGCGTTCCAGGTGCACCCTGAGGTCGTCGGGGCTGATCTTCACGTATTTCGAGATCACCGCCACCAGTTCGCGCTGCAGCGCGGGCAGGTAGTCGGGCTCGGCGGCATTGCGGCCGCTGCGCTCGTGCGCCAGGATGATCTGCAGGCGCTCTTTGGCGACGCTGGCGGTTTTCTTCTTTTCGCCAAGCAGGAAAGAGAGGAAAGAAGCCATGGCTTATTTGCTCCCGAACAGGCGTTTGAAGAAGCCAGGCTTTTCCGCCTCGATGAAGCGCAGCGGCTTGTCGGTGACACCCAGGAAGCGGTCGATCACGTCCTTGTAGGCCTCGGACACATCGGTGCCCTGCGCATGGATGGCGGGCGTGCCCTGGTTGGACGACTGCAGCACCACTTCGGACTCGGGGATCACGCCGATGAGTTTGATGCGCAGGATGTCCTGGATGTCCTCCAGGCTCAGCATCTGGCCGTCTTCGACCCGGCTGGGGTTGTAGCGCGTGATGAGCAGGTGCTCCTTGATGGGCTCGCCGCCTTCGATGGCACGCTTGGTCTTGCTGCCCAGCATCCCGAGGATGCGGTCGGAGTCGCGCACCGAAGACACCTCAGGGTTGGTCACCAGCAGCGCCTCGTCGGCAAAGTGCATGGCCATCAGCGCGCCGCTTTCGATGCCGGCGGGCGAGTCGCAGATGATGTATTCAAAGCCCATGCCGGCCAGATCGGTCAGGATCTTGCCGACGCCCTCTTGCGTGAGCGCCTCCTTGTCGCGCGTCTGGCTGGCAGCCAGCACGAACAGGTTTTCGCACTGCTTGTCCTTGATGAGGGCCTGGTGGAGGTTGGCCTCGCCCTGGATCACGTTGATCAGGTCATACACCACGCGCCGCTCGCAGCCCATGATGAGGTCCAGGTTGCGCAGACCGACGTCAAAGTCGATCACGGCGGTCTTGTGGCCGCGCAGGGCGAGGCCGGTGGCAAAGCTGGCACTGGTGGTGGTCTTGCCCACGCCACCCTTGCCGGAGGTCACGACGACGATTTTGGCCATGTGTGCTGATTCTCTGTGGGAGTTGATACGAATGAAAACGGGGTTCAGAGCCTGAGAGTTTTTTGGCCGTGTCCGTGCAGCGCGTCAAAACGCCCCCGATCTAGGCGCAAAGCGCAGCCATAGCTCGGGCTATGGCGAGCATTTGCAACAACGAGCGGGGGCGTTTTGGCGTGTTGAGCGGGCATGGACGAAAGACTCTCAGGCTCTCAGGCCAGCGGCTCGATGAGGAGCTTCTCGCCGTCGAGCCGCACCTGGGCCGGCTTGCCCGCCACATTGGCGGGCAGCGCGGTCTCGGTGGTGCGGTAGATGCCCGCGATGGAGACAAGCTGCGGCTCCAGGCAGGTCGAAAAAATGCGGGCCTCGGTGTTGCCGCGCGCACCGGCAATGGCGCGGCCACGCAGCGGGGCATAGACATGGATGTTGCCGTCGGCAATGACCTCGGCGCCAAAGCTGACCACGGCCATCACCACCAGGTCGGCGCCGCGCGCATAGACCTGCTGGCCCGAGCGCAGGGGCTTGTCGACCACCACGGTGCCGGGGCCGGCCATGGGTACCTCGCGCACGACTTCGACCTCATGCACCACCTCGCGAATGACCTCGCGCACTTCGGGCGCTGGCGCTTCGGTGCGGGCCGGTGGGGCATCGGGTGCAGCGGCCAGGCCCACGGCGCGCGCAGCCTCCATCTGGGCGACGCTGCCGCCGCGCACGGCCACCGGCAAGGTGCTGTGGCGGCGCAACTGGGCCGTGATGGCGGCAAAGTCGATGGGCTCGGGCGCCTCGCGCACGGGTCCCAGGTCGATCAGCACCGGATCGTTGTCGAAAAAACCGGGGTCATCGGCCACGCGCTCGGCCAGGTCGGCGGCAAACTGTGCGGCGTCGGTGGTCTTGAGCACCACGGCCACCACGGGCAGCGAGGCGCTTTTGAGGTCAAAGCTGTTGCGGGCTTGCGCCGCCGTTTCAAGGGCCATGGATGGATTGCAGGATGAAGGGCACGCCACCTGGCGCCGGGCAGGCGCGCCGCTGGGGGGCCAAAAGGACAAAGTGTACTGTGCAGCACCCCGCGAAAGCGTAACGTCCCGTGCATGCCACCTCCATGGTGGAGTTCATGCGGCCATGGCGGCAGGCGGGCGCCGCGGTGCAGGCAGTGCAGTGCCCGGGCAGGTGATCAGAGTTTCGGAATGCGGATGCGGCTGATCATCAACGAGCCCGACAGCGCAAACAGCAGCACCAGCGGGTGCAGCGTGAAGCCGCCAATCAGCACCTGGCCGAACCACAGGTGCGCGCGCACCGCCCCCAGGTAGGCGGCCAGGGCCAGCAGGCCCACCAGCACGATGGAGGTGGGGATGGGCGTGCCTTCGAAGTATTTCACCTTGCCGTCGTCGCCCGACAGCGTTTCGGCCGTGACGTTGTAGCGCGCCAGGCGCGACACCCCGCAGGCCACGAAGTAGGCCAGCACGATGCGGTCGTACAGCCCCTGCATGCCGCAGCCATAGGCAATGATGGCGGGCGCCACGCCGAACGAGATCACGTCGGCCAGCGAATCGAGCTCGCGGCCCATGGCCGAGCTTTTCTGGCGCCAGCGCGCGATGCGGCCGTCCAGCACATCAAAGATCAGTGCGGCCAGCACCAGGGCGCAGGCAAAGTAGATGTGCACCACCTCGCCGGTCTCCAGGTACGACATCACCGAGAACAGGGCCCCCACGCCGCAGACTGCGTTGCCCAGCGTGAACCAGTCCGCCAGATGGAACTCGCGGATCATGGAGAAGCGTTTGGGCGCGGGCGGGGTCGGCATGGGCAGGGCTCCGGGGTGCGGCACGGCGCGGAAAGTCCATTATGCAGGCGCCCTGCGGGTGCCGTCGCCCCTCCCCATGCTCAGGCGGCGGTCACCTCGCGCTGGCGTGGCTCCTGGCCATCGCCTTCCTGCGCCATGCGCACGGCGGCGGCAAACGCCGGCAGCGTCCAGCCGGCACCCAGCAGCAGCATGCGCACCGGCAAGGCCTCGCGCCGGGGCGCGCTCACCGCGCGGCCCAGGTACACCAGCCGCTTGTTGCGCAGATCCACGTAGCCCCAGGCGTGGCGGCGCATGAGCGAGCGCCACAGTGCATGCGCCCCGCTGGACTGGCGCGCGCCCGACACCAGGCAGGTGCCGGCACCCAGCGCCCAGCCGTACACCGCCGTGGCCAGGCCCCGGCGCTGGTAGGCCGGGGCGTACTTGGAGTGGGGCGCGCGCACATGCGGGTCGGTGTGGCGGTCCACCTCGATCAGGCGGTTGAACACGGTGTAGCCCGCCAGACGGCGCTCCAGCCGGTCTTCCACATAGACATACCACTCGCCGTCGGCCTCGCGGCGGTGCATGGCGAAGCGCGGGTCCGGCAGCGGGTCCATGGGCAGGCCGCAGAGCCGGTCGCCCGGCGTGTACAGGCGCCGGTGCAGGGTGTCGAGTTCCTGCTCCAGGGCGCCTTCGGCGGGCGGGTCGACGTCGATGCGCAGCTCCATGGCGCGGCGCCACCAGGCGCGCAGGTCGGGCCAAGGCCCGGACAAAACAGAGGGGAAAGTGGGCAGCACGAGGTCCATCGTCACGAACTCCAGCGGTGTGGCCGCCATGGCCATGGCACCGCTGTGCCAAGCGGCGCAGCGGTGCCTTACAGACAAAGGGGAGGGTTGGGATGTGCCGGGGCCCGTGGGGCGGTGCGCGCGCGGCGCCGCGCCAGGGGCTTGCGCCAGCCCCTTGCACGCGGGGCCGGCGCGGTATCAGCTGCGGGCCTGGAACCCGTAGAGCGCGCGCAGGGTGGGCGACTGGTCCACGGGCGCACACGCCCGCGCCGCTGTGGACAGCAGGGGTGCGGGGAGGAAGTGGCCAGGCATGGAGGTGCGTTCAGGAAAAAACGCGCCCATGGTAGCCCCGAAGCCATATCGCACGGGCGCGGTGCGGAATGCCCCGCGCCGCGGACGTCAGGGCAAAGCCGCCTCAGTCGAGCGTGATGCCCGTGGACTTCACCACGCCGGCCCAGCGCTGCAGTTCCTTGCCGATGTAACTGCGGTACTCCTCCGGGGTCGAGCCCAGCGGCTCCGCACCCTGCACCGCCAGCTTGGTGCGCACATCGTCGCTTTGCAGCGCCTTGTTGATCTCGGTGCTCAGGCGCTGCACCACGGCGTCTGGCGTCTTGGCGGGCACCATCACACCCTGCCAGGCCCCCGCTTCAAAGCCGGGCATGACGGTTTCCGCCAGCGTGGGCACGGCGGGGTACAAAGACATGCGCTTGGCGGTGGTGACCGCCAGCAGCTTCAGCCGCTTGTCGTTCACGAAGGGCATCACCGAGTTGATGGTGTCGGTCATGAACTGGATCTGGCCCGCCACCAGGTCCACGTCTGCCGGGGCGCTGCCGCGGTACGCTATATGCGCCGCGTTGATGCCCTGGTGCTTGGTGAACTGGTAAGCCGCCAGATGGGTCACGTTGCCATTGCCCGCCGAGCCGTAGGAGAGCTTGTCCGGATTGGCCTTGGCGTACTCGACGAATTCGCGCACGGTGTTGGCGGGGACGCTGGGGTGCACCACCAGCGCCAGGGGCACCACGGCGGTGAGCGCCACGGGCGCCAGGTCTTTCTGCACGTCGTAGGTCAGCTTCTTGTACAGGGCCGGGCTCAGGGTGATGGACGAGGTGTTGTAGAGCACGGTGTAGCCGTCGGCCGCCGCCTTGCTGACCAGGGCGCCACCAATGTTGCCGTTGGCCCCGGGCTTGTTGTCCACCACCACCGGCTGCCCCATCTGCTCGCCCAGCTTCTGCGCCAGCACGCGCGCCACCTGGTCGGTGGGGCCGCCCGGCGGGAAGGGCACCACCAGGGTGATGGGCTTGCTGGGGTAGCTTTGCGCCTGGGCGAGGCCCATGGGAGCCAGGGCCGCCACGCCAGCGGCGCAGCCGAGCAAAGCCAGACTCCAACGGCGCCTCTTTTGCGGCCGCAGGACGGGGGTGGTCGAATCGATGGTTGTCATGGTGCTTGTCTCCTGGGTTGTTGTGGGAAGGGAAATCGGCTCTCAGGCGCGTCCGGCCAGCAGACGGGTCGCGGTGTAGGTCATGACCATCACGCCCTGGTGATTGAAAACATCGATGCGCGAGGTCACCACGGCGCGACCGCTTCGGGACGTGGGACGGATGTCGGTCACCTCCACCACCGCCTCGATGGTGTCGCCCACCAAGACGGGCGCGAGGATCTTCTGGTGCAGCTCCAGCATGGCCAGGCCCGTGCCCTGGATCATGGTCTGCAGGATGAAGCCCTCGATGAGCGCATAGGTCAGCGCCCCCGGCACGGGCCGCCCGGCCATGGCGCCGCCTTCGTAGCCGTCTTCGATGAAGATCGCCTCCAGCATGCCGGTCACGCCGATGAAGCTGACCAGGTCGGTCTCGGTGACCGTGCGGCGGAAGGTGCGAAAGCGCTGGCCCACCCGCAGGTCCTGCCACACGAAGCCCTGGCCGAGGCGGGGCAGGCTGCGGTCCACGCCCGCGGGCGCCGCTGGGGTGTGGTGGGGGACGGGCGTGTTCTGAGATGGCATGTCGGTGGTCCTTGTCAATTAGCGGGTGCGATGGCTGCGCGCGCGCCCAGCAGGGCCTCGATCTGCGCGGCGCCGAGCCCGGCCTGGGCCAGCAGCTCCCGGGTGTGTTCGCCCAGCCGCGGCGGCATGGTGATGGCGGGGCGCTGCCCGTCAAAGCGCACCGGCACACCAGGAAAGCGCAATTCCCCCAGGGCCGGGTCGGCCACCGTTTCAAAGAATGCGGTGGCCACCAGGTGCGGGTCCTGCGGCAGGTCCTGCAGCCGGGCCACGGGCGCGGCCGGGATTTCCAGCCGTTCGCAGGCGGCGATCCAGTGGGCCGTGGTGTGGCGCTCGGTGAAGCCCGAGGCGATTTCCAGCAGCTCGGCGATGTGGCGCGTGCGGCTGGCGATGTCGATGAAGCGCGCATCGCGCGCCATCTCGGGGACCCCCACTTCCGTGAAGAAGCGCTGCCAGTGCAGATTGGTGTACGGCATCATGGCCACCGCCCCGTCGGCCGTGCGGTAGGGCCTGCGCCAGGGCGCCAGCACGCGCGGATAACCGGGGGCCGACAGCGGCGGCTCGAAGTGCTGGCCGTAGTAGTGCTCGACCAGGTTGAAGCCCACCATGGACTCGAACATGGGGATTTCCACCAACGCGCCCTCGCCCGTGCGCTCGCGCTGCCACAGCGCCGCCAGGATGGCATGCGCCGCCACATGGGCGCAGGTTTTGTCGGCGGCAATCGTGGGCAGGTAGCGCATCTCGCCACCCTGGCGTTCCATCAGGTCCGCCAGCCCCGACATGCCCTGGATCACGTCGTCATACGCCGGCTTGCCGGCGTAGGGGCCGGGCAGAAAGCCGACCAGGCTGGCGTACACCAGGCGCGGAAAGCGCTGGCGCAGCGCTTCGGGCGCCAGGCCCAGGGCGGCCAGCTTTTGCGGCCGCATGCTGTGCATCAGCACATCGGCGGTGGCGATCAGGGCGGCCAGCGCTTCCTGGGCGCCGGCCTGCTTGAGGTCCAGCGCCACGCTTTTCTTGCTGCGGTTGGAGCCGAGGAACATGGCGGCCATGCCCGGCTCATTGGTGGGGCCGGTGTGGCGGGTCGAGTCGCCCTCCGGCGGCTCGACCTTGATCACCTCCGCCCCATAGTCGGCCAGGATCTGGCTGGCCAGGGGGCCAAAAATCACACTGGACAGATCCAGGATGCGCAGACCCTGCAGCGGCTTCATCGTGGGACCTCCGTGGCGCTTACTGGAACTTCGGCGCGCGTTTTTCGATGAAGGCGGTCACCGCTTCGCGGTGGTCGGCCGTCTTGTGCGCGATGGCCTGGTAGCCCGCCGAGATTTCCAGCAGCGAAGCCAGCGAGGCGCTCTGCCCTTCGCGCAGCAGGCGCTTGGTCATGCGCATCACGGCACCGGGGTTGGCCGCGATCTTGGCGGCCAGCGCGCGGGCGGTGGGCAACAGCTGGTCGGCCGGCACCACGCGGCTCACCAGACCGCAGGCCAGCGCCTCTTGCGCGCTGATGGCCTCGCCGGTGAACGCCATCTCGGAGGCCTTGGCCATGCCCACCGCGCGCGGCAGCAGCCAGGCACCGCCGTCGCCGGGCACGATGCCCACGCGCACGAAGCTCTCGGCGAAGGTGGCGCTTTCGCTGGCAATGCGGATGTCGCACATGCAGGTCAGGTCCAGCCCCGCGCCGATGGCCGGGCCATTGACGGCGCAGATCACCGGCACATCGAGCTGGACCAGCGCATTGGGAATCTGCTGGATGCCCTGGCGGTATTCCTCACGGATGAGGTCGGGCGTGAGCGCGTCGTCAAAAAAGCGCTGCATGTCCTTGACGTTGCCGCCCGAGCTGAAGATGGGCCCGGCGCCGGTAAGGATCAGCACCTTCACGCTGGCGTCCTTGCGCACGGTGTCGCACAGCTGCACGAACTCGGCCACCGCCGTGTTGCCGGTGAGCGCATTGCGCGTCTCGGGCTGGTTCATGGTGGCGGTGAGGATGCCGCCGTCGCGTTCGATGGTCAGAAAGGTCATGGTGTCTCCGTTGTCAAAATAGGCGCCGCCAGCGCTGGCCATTGCGTGACTTCAATGCAAAAAGACCTTGAATCCATTTGTGGTGGAGCGCTAGCAGCTCTTGTTTTCAAAGCGCCTTCAAGTCGCCGTTTCCACGTCGGTGATGCGCCGCACGATGTCCAGGGTCATGCCGCGGTGCGCCAGCAGGGCCTCGCCCGCCACGCCGTGCCAGTAGGCCTCGCTGCCCGCTGTCTGGCGCCAGGCATGCAGGCGGCGGGTGAACAGCTGCAGGTCGTATTCCTCGGTGAAGCCGATCGCGCCGTGGATGGCGTGCGCCAGCTCCGACACCACCAGCGCCGCCTCGCTGCAACGCGCCTTGGCCGTGGCGACGCGCAGGCGGTCGGGCAGGACGCCCCTACCGCCATGCCCGGCGCTGCAGCCCAGCTGCGCGGCCATGCGCGCGGCAAACACATGCTCGCTCATCACCGCCAGCTGGTGCTGGATGGCCTGGAACTTGCCGATGGGGCGGCCAAACTGCTGGCGCTCGTTGGCGTACTGCAGCGTGCGATCGAACACGGCCTTCAGTGCGCCGGCCATCTGCGCGGCCACCACGGCGGCCTGCAGGGTGCGCACGTCGAGTGCGGCATCCACCGCCACCCCAGGTGCGGCCTGCACTTGCGTGGCCGACCATGCCAAGGCCGCGTCCAGCGCCAGCGCCTGGGGCGCCGCTTGCGCCCCTTCGGTGCCCAGCAGGCGCCATTCGCCACCCGCCTGCACCAGCACCGATTGCGCCACCTGGCCAGTGCGCACCAGCGCGCAGCGCACGCCCCCGTCGCTCAGGCGCTCGCCGCGCGCCAGTGCGATGCTGCCTGCGGGGCGGGCCACACCGGCCTGCGCCAGCAGAGCGCGTGCCACCAGGGTCTCGCCCAGCGGCAAGGGCAGCGCGTGCGCGCCGCACTGCTCCAGCACACCGAACACCTGGGCCAGGCCCAGGCCGGCGCCGCCGTCGTCTTCGCTCAGCAGCGCATCGGCCAGACCGGTGGACTCCAGCTGTTCCCACAGGGCCGTGGTGGCGGCCGCGCCGCGCCCACCGGCTTCGATGGCGCGCACCACCTGCGGCGTGCACTGGTCCGCCAGCACATCGCGGGCGGCGTCGGCAAACATGTCGTTGTTGTTCGTGGTCATGTGTTTCTCCCCATCAACGCAAACCGAGACCGCGCGCGATCATTCCGCGCAGGATGTCGCGTGTGCCGCCGCGCAGCGAGTACGAGGGCGAGGCCTCGGTGACGTACTTGAGTGTCATCAGCAGCTCCACCGGCACATCCTCCGCCTCGCGGGCGAACAGGTCGTCGGCAATGGCCGCCGGAATCATCTGCTCCAGCGTGGTGCCCAGCTCTTTCACCAGCGCGGCCTCGACGATGGGGCTCGCGCCCTGGGTGAGCTTTTCCTGCACCGACACCGACATGGCGCGCAGCGGCGCGAGCTGCGTGAGCACCTTGCCCGCCAGCTGGCGCGCCGATTCGCAGCGGCCCTGGGGCGTGCGCACATAGTCGAGCCACTGGTCGAACAGCACGATGGAGGAAAACAGGCGCTCGGGCCCGCTGCGCTCGAACGCCAGCTCGGCCGTGACCTGCGCCCAGCCCTGGCCTTCGGCGCCGATGAGGGCGTCGGCGCCCAGCTGCACGTTGTCGAAGAACACCTCGCAGAAGTGGCTGTCGCCCGAGAGGTCTTCAATCGGGCGCACGGTGACGCCCGGCAGCGACAGATCGACGATGACCTGCGACAGGCCCTTATGGCGGTCTTCGGTGGTGCCCGAGGTGCGGACCAGCGCAATCATGTACTGGCAGTGGTGGGCGTTGGTGGTCCAGATCTTCTGGCCGTTGAGCAGGAAGCCCTGTTCGTTCGGCACAGCGCGCGTCTTCACGCTGGCCAGGTCCGAGCCCGCGTTGGGCTCACTCATGCCGATGCAGAAAAACGCCTCGCCGCGGCACACGCGCGGGATGTAGAACTGCTTTTGCGCCTCGGTGCCGTATTTCAGGATCAACGGCGCGCTCTGGCGGTCGGCGATCCAGTGCGAGCCCACGGGCGCGCCGCAGGCCAGGAACTCCTCGACCAGCACGTAGCGTGTGAACGCGCTGCGCCCGCCGCCGCCATATTGCGTGGGCAGCGTGATGCCCAGCCAGCCCTTTTGCCCGAGCTGCCGGCTCAGTTCGCTGCTGTAGCCGCCCCAGGAGCGCGCGCGGATGTGTGCGGGCAAATCCTGAATGGCATGCTGCAGGAAAGTGCGCACCTCGACGCGCAGCGCCTCGTCTTCGGCGGGAATGCGCGTGAGCGCCAGTGAATCCAGAGTGCTCATCCCAAAACTCCGTGGTCTTTGTAGGTCTGCAATTGCGTGGGCGACAGGCCCAGGTGGCGGGTCAGCACCGCGTCGGTGTGCTGGCCCAGTTGCGGGGGCGTGTGGCGGTAGGTGACGGGCGTGTCCGACAGGCGGATGGGGCTGGCCACCAGTGGCACTGTGCCGGCCTGCGGGTGCGGCATGGCGATCTGCAGGCCGCGCGCCTTCACTTGCGGGTCGTCGAACACATCGCGCACGGTGTGGATGGGGCCGCAGGGCACGGCATGCTGCTCCAGCAGCGTGATCCAGTCGCGCGTGCTGCGCGTGGCCGTGACGGCGCGGATGCGCTCCACCAGCTCGGTGCGGTTCGCCAGGCGCGCGGCGTTGCGCATGAAGCGCTCGTCCTCGGCCCAGCCCGGCTGGCCGATGGCCTGGCAAAACCGCGCAAATTGGCCATCGTTGCCGATGGCCAGGATCATGTGACCGTCGGCCGTGGGGAAGTCCTGGTAGGGCACGGTGTTGGGGTGCGCATTGCCCATGCGCTGCGGCACCTGCTCGCCATACAGGTAGTTCATGCCCTGGTTGGCCAGGCAGGCCACGCCCACATCCAGCAGTGCCAGGTCGATGTGCTGGCCCCGGCCCGTGTGCGCGCGCGCCTGCAGCGCCGCCAGGATGGCGGTGCTGGCATACAGGCCGGTGAGGATGTCGGTGAGCGCCACGCCCACCTTCATGGGGCCGCCACCGGACGCGCCGTCGGGCTGGCCGGTGACGCTCATGAGCCCGCCCATGCCCTGGATCAGAAAGTCGTAGCCCGCGCGGTGCGCATACGGGCCGTCCTGCCCGAAACCGGTGACCGAGCAGTACACCAGGCGCGGGTTGAGCGCACTCAAGGCCGCGTAGTCGAGCCCGTACTGCGCCAGGCCCCCGGTCTTGAAATTCTCGATCAGCACGTCGCACTGCGCGGCGAGCTGGCGCACGATCTGCTGGCCCTCGGGCCGCGTGAAGTCCACCGTCACCGACTGCTTGTTGCGGTTGGTGCACATGTAGTAGGCCGATTCGCCCGTGGGCTGGCCCGCCGGGTCCGTCACATAGGGCGGGCCCCAGGCGCGCGTGTCGTCGCCAGTGCCGGGGCGCTCGACCTTGATCACCTCGGCGCCCAGGTCGCCCAGCGTCTGCGCGGCCCAGGGGCCGGCCAGCACGCGCGACAGATCGAGCACCTTCACATGCTGCAGCGCACCCGGCTGCACGGCGGGGCGTTCGTTCATTGCAGCGGCACCTTGGCCTGGGTCACGATGCGCTTCCACAGGGCGATCTCGTTCTTCTGGAACTCGTGCATCTGCGCGGGGCCGCCGGTCATGGCGGCGGCGCCGATGCGCTCATAGAAAGCCCGGGTTTCGTCCATCCTGGAGATGGCGGTGAACAGCTCGGCCAGTTTGGCGGTTTCGGCGGCAGGGGTCTTGGCGCTGACCATGGCGCCCACCCAGGTGTAGGCCTCCAAGCCCGGCAGCCCCGCTTCCGCGGCGGTGGGCACCTCTGGCGCGGCGGCCACGCGCTTGTCGGAGGCCACGGCCAGCACCTTCACGCGGCCGCCCTTGGCCAGTTCCTGCACGGCAGTCACTTCGGCGAAGGTGTAGTCCACAGTACCGGAGGCCACGGCCGTCATGGTTTCGCCGGCGCCCTTGAAGGGCACATGCACGGTGCTGATCTGGGCCTTGTCGTTGAGCAGTTCGCCCATCAGCTGGTAGCCGGCCGAGCCGGCACCGAAGTTCACCTTGCCGGGGCTGGCCTTGGCATGGGCGATCAGGCCCCGGAGGTCGCTGTAGGGCGCCTTGGGCATGGTGGCGATCATGGCGGGCGAGCGCATCATCATGGTGAGCGGCGAGAAGTCGTTCACCGGGTCGTAGGGCAGCTCCTTGAACAGCGCGGCGTTCACGGCCAGGGTGGAGTTGCTGCCGATGAACACGGTATAGCCATCGGCCGGTGCGGAGAGCACCTGCTTGACGGCAATGAAGCCGTTGGCGCCGGGCTTGTTTTCCACCACCACGGGCTGGCCCGTGAGATCACCCAGCTTGCGCGCGAAATAACGTGCCGAGGTGTCGGTGCCGCTGCCGGGGCCAAAGGGCACGACGAACTTGATGGTCTTGGAGGGGAATGCCTGGGCTTGCACGGCGGGGGCCAGGGCAGCAGCGGCGATGGCCAGCAGGGCGCTGGCGATTGTTCTACGGGATTGCGTCACGGTGTCTCCTTCGTCGACTATGTTGTGGGGGCCCGTTCCTGTTGCGGGCCCTGCACGGCACTGTAGGAACCGGCGTCCATGCTGTCTAATATTAAAAATTCACAAACCGATATTTATTACGTATCACATGAACCTGCGTCAGCTGCGGCAATTCATCACCCTGGCGGAAACCGGCAACTTCCACCGGGCTGCGGAGCTGCTGCACATGGCCCAGCCGCCGCTGTCGGTGTCGGTGCGCAAGCTGGAGGAAGAACTGGGCAGCCGACTCTTTGAGCGCCACAGCACGGGGGTGCGCCTGACGCCCGAAGGCCAGGCCATGCTGCCCGACGCGCGCCTGGCGCTGTTCCACGCAGAGCGCTGCCGGCAGGCCGTGGCCGACGCGCGCGAGGGCCTGGGCGGGGTGCTGCGCCTGGGCATCATCGGCTCGGCCACCTATGCCCTGCTGCCCGAGCTGATCCCCTCGTTGCGGGCGCGCTACCCGCAGCTGGAGCTGGAGCTGTCCGAGGGCACCTCGGCCGAAATCCTCGATGGGCTGCTGGCACGCCGCTTTGATGTGGGGTTTGTGCGCTACCCGGTGCTGCATCCCGAGCCGTTCGCGCTCTTGCCCATGGACCGCGACGATTTCGTGCTGGCCGTGTCCGCGAACGGCCGGCTGGCACAGCGCGACGCCATCGCGCTGTCGGACGCGGCCGGGGAGCCCTTCATCATGTACCCGCAGGACAAGGTGCCCGGCCTCTCGGCCCTGGCGCTGCTGCGCTGCCAGCTCTCGGGCTTTTCACCGCGCGTGGCACAAGAGGCCATGCAGGTGCAGACCATCATGAGCCTGGTGGCCGCGGGCCTGGGCGTGGGCCTGGTGGCGGGCGTGGCCCGCCTGGTGGTGCCGCCGGGCGTGAAGTGCCTGGCGCTCACCGACACCCCGGCAGGCTTTCGGGTGGGCATTGCGCTGGCGCGGCGCGCGGGCGAGACCAGCCGGCTGGTAGAGCGCTTCACCGAGCATGCGATGGGCTTTTCCACCGTGCCGCGCCTCGCGCAGAACATGGATCAAAACAGGCCGTAGCGCTTATCCATAAAGCGCTTGCAGCGATTGTTCATGCAGCACTCTCGGTCGCCTGGCGGGCGGCAAAGTCCACGTACCAGGCCAGGCAGCCCGGATTCGCCATGGCGTCCTTGTTGACCACCTTCTCGATGGGCTGGCCCAGCAGCAGTTTCTTGATGGGCAGCTCCTGCTTCTTGCCGCTCAGGGTGCGCGGCACCTCGGCCACGGCAACGATGGCGTCGGGCACAAAACGCGGGCTCAAGCTGCTGCGGATGGCAGCGTTGATGCGGTCGCGCAGGGCGTCATCGAGCGTGCTACCCGGCCGCAGCACCACGAACAGCGGCATGTAGCTGTCGCGGCCCAGGTATTCCAGGTCCACCACCAGGCTGTCGAGCACTTCGGGCAGGGCCTCGACCGCGCTGTAGATCTCGCTCGTGCCCATGCGCAAGCCGTGGCGGTTGATGGTGGCGTCGCTGCGGCCATAGATCACGCAGCCGCCGTTGCTGCCGATCTTGAGCCAGTCGCCATGGCGCCACACCGCGCCCATGCTGGCCGGCCCGTCGCCGCCGCCGGGCTGGCGGCCGTGGCCGGCGGGGTACATGTCGAAGTAGCTCGACAGGTAGCGCGAACCGTCCTTGTCGCCCCACAGGTACAAAGGCATCGACGGAATCGGCTGTGTGCACACCAGCTCGCCCACCTCGTCCATCACCGGCACGCCTTCTGCGTTCCAGGACTCCACCGCCGCGCCCAGCATGCGGCACTGCATTTCGCCAGGCACCTGGGGCATCTCTCTGTTGCCGCCGATGAAGGCGCCACAGAAATCGGTGCCGCCCGAGATGTTGTTCCACCAGACGTCGGGCTGCGCAGGCGTGGACAGCCCGGCGGTGGCGGGCGTCTCGACCGCCAGGCGCCTGATGCCTCTGAACTGCGCCGTGCCCCATTCCTGCACCTCGGGCGAGAGCGGCGAGCCGGTGGTGCCCAGCGCGCGGATGCGGGTCAGGTCGCCACAATCCCTGAGGTTCAGCCCCGCCTTCATGCAGTTGGCATAGAAGGCCGCGCCCGCGCCAAAGTAGGTGATGCCGGTCTCGGCCGCAAAGCGCCAGAGCCGGCCCCAGTCGGGTTGCTCCTTGCTGCCACCGGGGTTGCCGTCAAAGATGACGCAGGTGGTGCCCGAGAGCAGGCCTGCCATCTGCGCATTCCACATCACCCAGCCGGTGGAGCTGTACCAGTGGTAGCGTTCGCCCAGGCTGTTGGGTGCATAGCTGCAGCCCACATCGTTGTGCAACGCGCCGAGCTGCAGCGCCACCAGCAGCATGCCGCCGTGGCCGTGCACGATGGGCTTGGGCAAGCCCGTGGTACCGCTCGAATAGACCACCCACAGCGGGTGGTCGAACGGCAACCACAGTGGTTCGAAATCCGCTGTTTCCGCATCATTTCTGGCGGTAGCACCTCTCCAGTCTGCACAATCAGCGACTGAAACCGTGGCATTCAGGTTGCCCAGCAGCAGCGTGTGCCGCACACTGGGCAGGGCCGCGCGCAACTCGGCCAGCACGGCCAGGCGGTCGAGGTCGCGGCCGCCGTAGGTCACGCCGTCCACCGCAATCAGCACCTTGGGCTCGATCTGCCGGAAGCGGTCGAGCACGGCATGCGTGCCCATGTCGGGCGCGCAGATGCTCCACAGGCCACCAATGCTCACCGTGGCCAGAAAGGCCACCATGGCCTCGGGCACGTTGGGCAGGTAGGCGGCCACGCGGTCGCCGGGCTGCACGCCCTGGGCCTTCAGGTGCAGCGCCAGCGACGCCACCTGGCGGCGCAGCGCGGGCCAGGACAGTTCGCGGTGCTGGCCTTTTTCGTTGCGGCTGATGATGGCCGGCTGGCCGGCAGCGTGGGCCGCATCGGCATGGCGCAGCACCTGGCGGGCGTAGTTGACCTGCGCGCCGGGGAACCACTGTGCGCCCGGCATGGTGTTTTTGGCCAGCACGGCGGTGTGCGGTGTCGGCGACTGGAGATCGAAGTAGTCCCAGATGCTTTGCCAGAACGCATCCAGGTCGGTGGTGGACCAGCGCCACAAGGCGTTGTAATCGGCAAACTGCAGGCCGCGCTGTTCGCGCAGCCAGTTCTGGTACAGGCGTATCTGGGGCAGGCAGGGGGGATGCATGGCGGCAAGCGTAGCGCGCCCGGGCCGCACGGCGCCACGGGGTTTTACCGCGTGCCCAGTCGCTGGCGCGACACGCGGAAAACCGCGCCCGCAGCGCTTGCACCACGCCCAAATCCCCTACGATGCGCGACATCAGTTCACAACGGAGAAAAATCCATGGGCTTCATGACCTGGAGGGAGAAAAGCGCCGACGCGCTGCAACAAGGCGGCGTGATCGCACCCGATGAGCGCCTGCCCTGGCCGCAAACGGGCGCCATGGGCGTGCAGCACGTCATTGCGATGTTCGGCGCGACGGTACTGGCGCCCATCCTCATGGGGTTCGACCCCAACCTGGCCATTTTGATGAGCGGCATCGGCACGCTGATCTTCTTCCTCGTCACCGGCGGCAAGGTGCCCAGCTACCTGGGTTCGAGCTTCGCCTTCATCGGCGTGGTGATTGCCGCCACGTCCTATGCCGGCAAGGGGCCCAACGCCAACATCGGCCTGGCGCTGGGCGGCATCATCGCCTGCGGCCTGCTCTACACCGCGATAGGGGCCATTGTGCAGATCGTGGGCACGGGCTGGATCGAGCGCTTCATGCCGCCCGTGGTGACAGGCTCGGTGGTGGCGGTGATCGGCCTGAACCTGGCCGGCATTCCCATCAAGAACATGGCCGCCAGCAACTTCGACAGCTGGATGCAGGTGGTCACCTTCGTCAGCGTCGGCCTGGTGGCGGTGCTCACGCGCGGCATGGTGCAGCGCCTGCTGATCCTGGTGGGCCTGGTCGTGGCCAGCATCATCTACGCCGCGCTGACCAACGGCCTGGGCCTGGGCAAGCCACTCGATCTGTCGGCCGTGCTGGCCGCGCCCTGGATCGGCATGCCCAACTTTGCGGCCCCGGTGTTCAGCGCGCCGGCCATGCTGCTGATCGCGCCGGTGGTCATCATCCTGGTGGCCGAGAACCTGGGCCACATCAAGGCCGTCACGGCCATGACGGGCAAGAACCTCGACCAGTACATGGGCCGCGCCTTCATCGGCGACGGCATCGCCACCATGGTCAGCGGCGCGGCCGGCGGCACCGGGGTGACCACCTACGCAGAAAACATCGGCGTGATGGCCGCCACCAAGATCTATTCCACCGCCGTGTTCCTGGTGGCGGCGCTGATCGCCATCGTGCTGGGCTTCAGCCCCAAGTTCGGCGCCGTGATCCAGGCGATTCCGTTGCCGGTGATGGGGGGCGTGTCCATCGTGGTGTTCGGCCTGATCGCCGTGGCGGGTGCCAAGATCTGGGTGGACAACAAGGTCGATTTTTCGCAGAACAAGAACCTCATCGTGGCCGCCATCACGCTCATCCTGGGCACGGGCGACTTCACGCTCAAGTTCGGCCAGTTCGCGCTGGGCGGCATCGGCACCGCCACCTTTGGCGCCATCTTGCTGTACGCGCTGCTCAACCGCAAAGGCGAATGAGCGCCGGTCGCTGATGCGGGTAAACCCTTAGCACTTCACCCGGCCCGGCTAAAATCCGCAGGTTGACCCGGCGCACCCGGTGCGCCGGCGCCCATCCACCGTTGCGGAGTTTCCCCCATGTCCCTGGCCGATCGGGTACGCCACCCTGCCTTCCTTCAACGCGTCATGTCGGCCGAAGCGGCGGCGGCGCTCATTCCCAGCGGCGCCAACGTCGGCATGAGCGGTTTCACCGGCGCGGGCTACCCCAAGGCCGTTCCCCAGGCCATGGCCACCCGGGCCAAGGCCGAGCATGCCGCCGGCAAACCCTACAAGATCAACGTCTGGACAGGCGCCTCGACCGCCCCCGAACTCGATGGTGCCCTGGCCGCAGCCGATGCCCTGGGCCAGCGCCTGCCCTTCAACACCGATCCCATCTGCCGCGCCAAGATCAACGCGGGCGAGATCGACTTCATCGACATGCACCTGTCGCACGTCGCACAGCACGCATGGTTCGGATTTCTCGGCCCCATGCATGTTGCCGTGATCGAAGTGCTGGGCGTCACGGCCGACGGCCTGCTGATCCCCTCCACAGCCGTGGGCAACAACAAGACCTGGCTGGAGGTTGCCGACCAGGTGATCCTGGAGGTCAACACCAAGACTTCGGCCCGGATGGAAGGCATGCACGACATCTACTACGGCACGGCCATTCCGCCGCGCCGCGTGCCCATCAACATGACCCATGCGGACGACCGCATCGGCCAGCCGTATCTGCAGGTGGACCCGGCCAAGGTGATTGCGGTGGTGGAAACGCACCAGGGCGACCGCGACAACGTGTTTGCCACACCGGACGAGAACTCCAACAAGATTGCCAGCTACATCATCGACTTTCTCGCGCACGAGATGAAGATGGGCCGCCTGCCCAAGGAAATGCTGCCCATCCAGTCGGGCGTGGGCAACGTGGCCAACGCGGTGCTGGCCGGCCTGCTGCACGGGCCTTTCGAGAACCTGCTGGGCTTCACCGAAGTGCTGCAGGACGGCATGCTGGACCTGCTGCGGGCAGGCAAGATGGGCAAGGCCTCCGCCACGGCGATATCGCTGAGCCGCAGCGCCTACGAGGATTTCGAGAGGAACATCGACTTCTACCGCGAGCGCATCATCCTGCGCCCCCAGGAAATCTCGAACCACCCCGAGCTGGTGCGCCGCCTGGGCATCATCGCCATGAACTCGATGATCGAGGCCGACATCTACGGCAACATCAACTCCACCCACCTGATGGGCACGGGCATGATGAACGGCATCGGCGGTTCGGGCGACTTTGCGCGCAACGGCTACCTGTCGTTCTTCGTCACGCCCTCGGTGGCCAAGAACGGCGCCATCAGCTGCATCGTGCCCATGGTCTCGCATGTGGACCACACCGAGCACGACACGCAAATCATCGTCACCGAACAGGGCCTGGCCGACCTGCGCGGCCTGGCACCGCGCCAGCGCGCCCAGGTCATCATCGACCGCTGCGCGCACCCCGATTTCCGTCCGCAGCTGCAGGACTACTTCGACCGCGCGCGCCAGCAGGGACCACAGCACACGCCGCACATCCTGGGCGAAGCACTGTCCTGGCATGAGCGTTTCGTGAAAACCGGCAACATGCACCCGGCCTGACCGGGCGGCGCGGTGGCGACACCCGCCACCGCCGCGGCGCACAGATAATGCCGACCACGCTGGCACTGCCTGCCCTAAGGAGCCCCATGTCCGTCTGGAAGAAACCCATTTCGCTGTCTCTGCTCAACGAGACCAATGCCCGCACCGCCGCCACCCATTTGGGCATAGAAATCACCGAGGTAGGCGACGATTTCCTGCGCGGACGCGTGCCGGTGGACGAGCGCACCCGCCAGCCCTTCGGTATCCTGCACGGCGGTGTCAGCGTGGTGCTGGCCGAAACCCTGGGTTCCATCGGCGCCTTCTACGCCTGCCCAGAAGGCCACCGCGGCGTGGGGCTGGACATCAATGCCAACCACATCCGAGCCGTATCCAGCGGCTGGGTCACGGGCACGGCCCGCCCCGTGCACATTGGCCGCACCACGCAGGTGTGGCAGATCGACATGACCAACGACGCGGGCGAGCTGACCTGCGTGTCCCGCATCACCATGGCCATCCTGGCGCCGAAGTAAGGTTCATCCCCCTGTGGCGCTGCGCGCCTTCCCCCTTCTCTCGACCCGCTGCGCGCGTCGGGAAGGGGGACACCACCAGCGCGGCGGGGCGGCCCTTGCGCGGTGGTTCTGGTGGGGTGCGGCACCAGTTTCAGGGCGCCAGTTACGACGCAAACGTTATACGAAAAAACGATCCTGCGCTTATCCACAAAGCGCGAATAGCTATATTTTAAATAGCATTAGTCGCTGTCGTTGTCCGCACCTCGCGCCAGGCGCTCGCTCTTCCAGTACACGTCGTCCCCGCCGTCCATGCGGTTGAGCACGCGCGACAGCACGAACAGCAGGTCGGAGAGCCGGTTGAGGTAGTGGCGCGGGGTTTCGCGCACGGCTTCCAGCATGCCCAGCGCCACCACGGAGCGCTCGGCGCGGCGCGCCACGGTGCGGCACACATGGGCCTGGGCCGCAGCGCGCGTGCCGGCTGGCAGGATGAACTCCTGCAGGCGCGGCAGCGCCGCGTTGTAGTGCGCCAGCGCCTCATCGAGCTGCAGCACGGCCTCGTCCTTGAGCAGTTCGAACCCCGGAATCGACAGCTCGCCGCCCAGGTTGAACAGCTGGTGCTGCACGTCGATCAGCAGTTCGCGCACATCCTGCGGCAGGGGCTCGCACAGCAGCAGGCCCAGGTGCGAATTGAGTTCGTCCACATCGCCCATGGCGTGGGGGCGCGGGCTGTCCTTGGACACGCGTGTGTTGTCGCCCAGGCCGGTGGTGCCATCGTCGCCCGTGCGGGTGGCGATCTGTGTGAGTCGGTTGCCCATGTGTGCTCCTTGTACTGCGGCACACATTGTCCGTTACACCAGGCAGGCAAATGTTGGCGGGGGCAACAGCAGGCAAAACTGCTGGCCCTGCACTGCGGGCTGCGGTGCAATGAAACCCTGTTCAACTTTGACGGAGCTCTTCATCCCATGAAAGCCATTCAACGCCGCACCTCTGCCTTTGACGCCCGCAGCGTACTGTTGTTCGCCGCACTCTCGCTGGGCGGTGCCGCTGCCCTGCAGGCCCAGACCGCACCGGCCACGGCGCCCCAAGCACAGGGGGGCCCATCGCTCGGACCCGCCGCGTCTTCTCCCAAACCCGCCGCGCCCGCTGGAATGGGCCCTTCCGCCGCAGCTGCCTTTGACCGCGCCGATGCCAATGCCGACGGCAAGCTCAGCCCCGAGGAAGCCGCTGCACTGCCGGCGATTGGCAACCGCTTCAAACAGCTCGACACCGACCGTGACGGCAGCCTGTCGCACGCGGAATTCGACAAGGGTGCCAAGCCCTGATCCATCCAACGCTGGCGCGCGATAGCCGCCACGCCCCTTGAAAGCGCAGCGCCGTGGTGAGGCTTACCGCCCCATCGCGGCGCATTGGCAGGTGCCCGGTGGTATTCTTTTGCGCTGCCCGGAGACCGCCATGAACGCCCCTGCCACCGCCTCCCACCTGCTGCCCGCCATCCATCTGCGCGAGGTGCCGCAGGCCCTGATCGATGCGCTGCAAAACCGCTTTGGTGCGCAGTGCTCGCTAGCGCAGGCCGTGCGCGAACAGCATGGCCGCGACGAAGGCTCGCTGCAGGCCCCGCCGCCCTCGGCCGTGGTGTTTGCCGAGAGCACGCAGGACGTGGCCGATGCCGTGGCGCTGGCCAGCCAGTACGAAGTGCCGGTGATTCCCTACGGCGCCGGCTCGTCGCTCGAAGGCCACCTGCTGGCCGTGCAAGGCGGCATCAGCATCGACGTCAACCGCATGAACCGGGTGCTCAGCATCAATGCCGAAGACCTCACTGTGACGGTGCAGCCCGGCATCACGCGCAAGGCATTGAACGAGGCCATCAAGGACACCGGCCTGTTCTTCCCCATCGACCCCGGTGCCGACGCCAGCATCGGCGGCATGGCCGCCACGCGCGCCAGCGGCACCAACGCCGTGCGCTACGGCACCATGCGCGAGAACGTGCTGGCGCTCGAAGTCGTCACGGCCAGCGGCGACATCATCCGCACCGGCACGCGCGCCAAGAAGAGCAGCGCCGGCTACGACCTCACGCGCCTGATGGTGGGCAGCGAAGGCACGCTGGGCGTGATCACCGAGGTGACGGTGCGCCTGTACCCGCTGCCCGAGGCGGTCAGCGCGGCCATCTGCTCGTTCCCGAGCATCGAGGCCGCCGTGCGCACCACCATCCAGACCATCCAGCTCGGCGTGCCCATCGCGCGGGTCGAGCTGATCGACCGCCACAGCGTGCGCATGGTCAACGCGCACAGCAAGCTCGGCCTGCGCGAAGAGCCCATGCTGCTGATGGAATTCCACGGCTCGCCCGCCAGCGTGAAGGAACAGGCCGAGACCGTGCAAACCATCGCCAGCGAGTTCGGCGGCAACGCCTTTGAATGGGCCAGCACGCCCGAAGAACGCACCCGCCTGTGGACCGCGCGCCACAACGCCTACTTCGCCGCCGTGCAAAGCCGCCCCGGCTGCCGCGCCATCAGCACCGACACCTGCGTGCCCATCAGCCGCCTGGCCGACTGCCTGCTCGAATCGGTGGACGAGGCCGAAGCCAGCGGCATCCCCTATTTTCTCGTCGGCCATGTGGGCGACGGCAACTTCCACTTCGGCTACCTGCTCGACCCGAACATCCCCGCAGAACGCATCACCGCCGAAGCCCTGAACCACCAGCTCGTGGCACGGGCGCTGGGCATGGGCGGCACCTGCACCGGCGAGCACGGCGTGGGCCTGCACAAGATGGGCTTTCTGGTCGACGAAACCGGCGCGGGCGCGGTGGACATGATGCGCGCCATCAAGCGCGCGCTGGACCCGAAGAACATCCTGAATCCGGGGAAGATTTTTGCGCTGTGAACTGGCAGCACGGATTTCAGAAGCGCCGCTTGCGGCGCTTTTTTATTGCCCGGCAGTCTTTTGTGTGAGGTCGTCAAGCAATGGTATCTCCCACCGTAGCGATACATTTTTTGACAAAAATCGCAAAGCCCAGACAATGAAAAAGCCTGGCAGGTTGCCCTGTCAGGCTTTTGGGTACGGACGGGGCCTTTCGACCCCTCCTTATTGCAGCAACGGCTCTCACCCCGGATAACTACAAACGGTGCGAGTGTAGCAGGGAGATTCCATGAATCCAACAACAAACAACGCACCATTGCCTCCTGATTTTTTGACCCTGGGGCTGGACATCGGCATTGCATCGGTGGGGTGGGCCGTACTGAGTGAAAGACACATCGTGGACATAGGAGTGCGGTGTTTCGACAAGGCAGAAACGGCCAAAGAGGGTGAATCTCTGAACCTGAACCGGCGCCAAGCCCGTCTCATGCGACGACGGCTCTATCGTAGAAGCTGGCGCTTGACCAAGTTGGGGCGGCTGCTCAAACAACGAGGCTTGATCGACAGTGCCGCCTTTTTCAAACACCAACCACCCGCCACTGTTTCGACTTGGCAGCTGCGAGTAGAAGGTCTGGACCGCCAACTATCGGCACAGGAGTGGGCGCGTGTGATCTACCACCTGTGCAAGCACCGAGGGTTTCACTGGGCCAGCAAAGCCGAGGAGGTGCTAGCCGAAGGGGATGCCAAAGGCGAGGGCGGCCGCGTGAAAAAGGGCCTAGCCGACACCGCCGCAAAAATGGCAGCCAAAGATTACCGCACTGCTGCAGAGATGGTGCTGGCTGAATTTCCGCACGCGCAGCGCAATAAACGCGGGGAATATGACAAGGCGCTTTCGCGGGTTCTGCTCGACCAGGAATTTTCCTTGCTGTTCGAACAGCAGCGCCGTTTGGGAAACCCCTGGGCCAATGCAGAGTTTGAACAGCGCATACGCGGCGATGGCGATCGCAAAAGTGGCCTGTTCTGGAATCAAAAACCTGCATTAGCAGGGTCAGATCTGCTCAAAATGTTGGGCCAATGCACGTTCGAAAAGAGCGAGTTCCGCGCACCGAAGGCCAGCTTTACGGCGGAGCGCCATGTGTGGCTGACACGGTTGAACAATCTCCGCGTAGTGGTAGATGGAGCATCGCGCCCTCTGACCCAGAACGAGCGCATATTGGCGCTGCTGCTGCCGTACCAAACCGATCAGTTAAAGTACAAAACGCTCAAAGCCGCGCTGGTGAAGGCAGGCCATATTCCCGATAGCGCCCGCTTTGGTGGACTGGCCTACCCCAGCGAGGCCCAAAAGGAAACAGGCAAAACCAAGGACCCCGAAGACCAACCCCTGGTGAGATTGCCCGCTTGGCATGACCTGCGCAAGGCCCTGATCAAAGCCGGTTTGCAAGCTGCATGGCAGCAGATCAGCGTGGCCGCCCTGGATGGGCAACCGCAGTGGCTCGACAGCATCGGCTGGGTACTCAGCGTGTACAAGGACGATGCCGAAGTGGAGCGTGAGCTTGCAGCCTTGGAGCTGCCGCAAGCGCAGGCGGTCATACCAGTCTTGCTGGGCTTGCGGTTTGACAAGTTTCACGCACTCTCACTCAAGGCCCTGCGCCAGATCGTTCCGCACATGGAGCGCGGCCTGCGTTACGACGAAGCGGTGGCGCAAATCCCAGCTTACGGACACCACAGCCAGCGCGTCGTGCTGGGCACGGGCGCAAAGCGTTACCTGCCGTCGTTTTACAAAGATGAGCGCAGCAGCACCGGCTCCATGGTGTTCCGCGATGACATCGACGTCCCCCGTAACCCGGTGGTACTGCGTGCGCTCAACCAGGCACGCAAGGTGGTGAACGCGATCATCAAGAAGCACGGCAACCTATCTTCAGTGCACATCGAGATGGCGCGTGATTTGTCGCGACCGCTTGACGAGCGGCGCGAAGTCAAGAAGCTACAGGAAGAATTCAGAGACCGTAACGACAAAGCCAGAGAGAGCTTTGAGGCTGACCATGGCTATCGCCCCAAGGGTGTTGATTTCCACGTAAATCTGACCCCTCTGGACTGAGTTTTTTCACCCAACTTTGACCCCTTGAGTAACGTCTCCT